>JAISYE010000141.1 GCA_031297485.1 Clostridiales bacterium | reverse complement strand
CAAATCATATCTGGGCATCACGTGCAGATGAAAATGTTCATTATGGCCATATGTCTTTTTCTGCCTGTATTGCCGCGTTTTTCTGGCGAGTTTTATTACTGTTTAAACATAACCGCTCTGAACATATCCACATTCTCCTTCAAAGCGCCCAGCAGATAAGCGCGATCATCCCCTATCGTAAACGTACGGACACCACGTTTATAAAATTCTCTGGCCTTTTCCACAGAAGCGCCGACACTCAATTGGCAGCGCAACCCGTGTTTAGAGGCGCAGTCAATAATACGATTCTCAACTTCTGTAACTTTTGCGTCATTACCATAACCTGGTATGCCAAGAGCCTGAGCGATATCACCGCGCCCGGTACAGATAAAATCCAAGCCTGGCGTAGCTATGATTTCTTCCATATGTTCTAGGCCCTCCCTGTCCTCTATCTGCACCTGCAAAAACACATCAAATTGAGCTTCTTTCATATAATCTGAAAACGGCATACTGCCGTAGCGCTGCGCGCGACCGGCGTCAGCATAGCCCCTTCTGCCTGTGGGCGCGTATTTGACTCGTTCAACAAGGTCTTTTGCTTGCGCTGCGCTGCGCACATGCGGAAACATAAATCCTTCAACGCCGAAGTCCAGCATGGGGGTAATCATACTGTACTCATCCAGACGTATGCATGTGGCAATCCCGCATCCATCCGCGGCGCGTACAATATGCTGTACCTGCTCCACAGTGAAGAGATTGTGTTCCATATCTACACGAATGAAGTCGCAGCCGGCTATCGCCGCCAATTCCGCCATAACTGGGCTTGGGATATTAACTACCATACCGAACGACACAATGCCTCTGTCCGCCCGCGCCTTGATACTAATCCTATGTTGCCGACGGGTTGAACCGTATCTGCCCAAATCGTCCGTAAATAAACCTCTGAGGCATGAAGGCAGATTGTTTTTCTCATTACGGTGGAATATTACACATTCTTCACATTTGCTAAATCTGGGGCAGTCCAAGTTAACGCACGGACAGTTAGTTCCGTTCTTAACATTCATGAAGATCGCCTCGCTCTTTCCTGGTTTCTATTTTCAATAATTAGTCATTATACTTTAGATACTATTGCTTATTGACAAAGGAGAGAATAAAATCAATTCATTAATTAAAAAGAAGGTGTATGTCATATGAAAGAGAATCGCCTGCGTTACCTTTTAGACAACGACATGCCGTCAGTCAGCACACGCGTGGAAAATACTTGGCCGCTTATGGAGGAAATAGTCGGCTCCATCGGCGCGTTTGACTATGTGGAGTTCGTAGCGGAATACGCTCCGTTTACTCACATGGATCTGGAAAACATCTGCCGCGCAGCCGAGCTGAACAATCTCTCTACCATGATAAAGCTCGACTTTCAAAACAGGGCCTACGTGGCGCAGAAAGCTATGGCATCAGGTTTCCAAGCCGTGCTGGTTACGGATTGCAAAACGGCGGACGATGTTCGAGAAACACTGTTTTGGTTGCGCCCCGACGCACCGCCGGACATGGGACGATTCGGTTACCCAAACCGCAGATGGATTGGCTTCAGCCCCAACATTCCTCAAATGGACTATGCGCGAATGGTACGAAATACCGTAATTGCTTTCATGATAGAGAAAAAAGAAGCTGTTAATTGTATAGAAGAAATTTGCAAGGTACCCGGCGTGGATATGGTACAGTTCGGCCCCTCAGACTATTCCCTTAGCATGGGCTGGAATATGAGCGAACATGTAAGCGAATATAAAGAAGCCGAACGCCATGTAATAAACACAGCCATAGCCAATGGCGTGAAACCCCGCTGTGAGATCGGCACGCCGGAGCAGGCAAAGTATTATTACGACTTAGGCGTAAGACATTTCTCCATAGGCGACGAATTGGGTAACGCGCGCGCTCGTTGGACCGAACAGGGCGTCGGGCTGCGAGAAGTTCTTAAGACATTTGCCTGAGATATACCAATCCATTTAAGCAGCCGGCTCGATGATGAATCCGGCTGCTTAAATGTTTTTTTTTATTTGCCGGTTACAGTCAGTATATTCTTGTGGAATACGTCAACAAGGGCGTCAACGGCGGATTTTTCGGGCAGCTTAGCGCCATATGGTCCGTTTAGCGACGGATATCCGGCTGGAATTCCATATATACGATCCATAAGAGCTTTAATACCGGGTAAATTGCCTATTTCTGGCCGCGAATAGAACTCAGCCAGTTCGTTGGCACGGTACTGAAGGTCGCGCGCTTCTTTTATGCTGCCCTCGCGGAATTTTTCATACATTACCTTGAAATGATAGCAGGTAACTCCTTGAAGGAGACCGATATTCCCATCCGCGCCCATAAGCATTGAACAGACGGCTAGTTCGTCAAAGCCTGTCAGTATATTTATGTCGGCGCGGTACTTTTTGAAGCGTTCCAGCAGATAAAAGTTGCTATCCGTAAATTTTATCCCAGCGAATGTGGGTACGGCGTCCATCGCGTTCAGCAGTTCTTCCGCGGGTATGGATTTGCCTGCCGTCAGTGTCTTACCCATGGAGACCCAGTAGATATAGAAGGGCAGTTCAGGCGCGGCGTCGGATATTCGCTTAAAATAAGCCACGTTTTCATCTAAAGAAGCTCGCTCCGAAATTCCTACCGAGGAAACCGCGCTTGCGCCGTTCTTGGCGGCGTGCGCCGCCAGTTCCACCGAGTCGTCAAGGTTTTCGTTGTAGCCGACGTGCACATATATCGGCAGTTTACCTTTAGCCGCCGCAAGTACGGCTTCCGCCCACTGCTTGCGTTTCGAAACGGACAGCCAAGCTCCTTCGCCAGTTCCTCCCAACATGTAAAGCCCGTCAGCTTTTTCCGCGGCATACATGTCTACCATTGGCCCCGCGAGTTCCGCCAAGACGTTCCCCTCCGTGTCAAGCGGGGTCATCAGCGCGGGTAAAACTCCTGTCATAATATTTTTTTTCATGAACAAAACACTCCTTTATATTATTTTTAGAACTCACATAAGTAATTGCCAATAAACTCCAAATAGAGTGAAAGAAGCTAACAGCACCCAGGGAAAAAGCCTCAAGTGAGAGCGGTACAACTCGCCGACACTTACTTTCATGTATTGTACCGTCACAATCTGGCAAAGATGCAGCGGTGAAAAATAGTATCCCAAGAATGACCATGTCCACAGAAAAAAGCAATATACCAAAAGCTGCGTAGAACTCAATTGAAGTGAAACAAGCATAGGCAGAAATACGCCAAGTGGAGCGAGGCTGATTCCGGTAATCAGGCCTAAAACAAACGAGCCTGCCATCATAGCCAGCAAAACTACAATACCCGATGAATTAGTGAATATATGCAGAAAAAGCACATTTATTTGTTCCAGGTTCTTTATGGTGTTCTGCAGGAAAAAGACCCCCGCCATCATGAGAATCGGTTCCAACACTACACCGCCGCGCAGTGTTTTCGTCAAATCTTTCCTCGAGCTTAACCCAATGGACATCAGACACGAGAGAGTCAGCGCCACGGCGGCCGGTAACTTGAATATGGAAGCGGCAAGGACTACCGTGTAGATAGGCGATGAGTAGATTAACAGTTCCCTGACATTTCCCCAAGTTGATGATTCATCCGCTTTAAGGGTTTCCGGTGCGTATCTAACAGCCTGACTTCGCGGCATGTACAATATGAACGACGCCACCTGCATTAGTATGATGAATCCGGCGTTCAACCCAATAAGAGAATATAGGCTAATTTCGGGCACAGTGGCGGAAAAATACAGCATAGACGTTGAAAACGGATAGACAAACATAGAAATATGCCGGAATGACAGATTGATTGACGCGCGGCTGACTGGCGGCGCTCCGATATCTTTGCCTAATTCGTCAACAAACGGAGCCGAAAGATATGCCCCGCCAGGTACGGTTAACACGCCTATCGCCGCTGGTATGCAGCACATGAGCAGCTTTTTGCTGTGAATCAAGTTCTTTAAAGCGTGAACAATATGATCCAGAAAGCCGTATTTCTTTAGTAAACTGCCTAAGATACCCATCAGAAAAACACATATCATTGTGTGCGCGCTATTGTGTGAAGTAACTACGGAAATCATGGCCATAAAAATTCGGCTAGTTTCCATAAACGTGAGTATATTCAAGAGAAGCGCGGCCGCCAATAAGGCCATCCAAAGCTTAAGACGCAGTATTTTTGTTAACAGCGGAAGAACGCAAAAAGAAAAAATAACCGCCAAAAATTGCCACAGCAATCCAATCCTCCCTTTCTTCGGCCGCCTGATTAGCTTACGGCTTTTATGAATATTTACAATATACATTATCTTATGCCTTTCGGCAAGTGCAGATATATTTATGTATTTACTTTAAAAGAATGCCGAAATTGCGCCTTTCTTCCAACACATTTACTTCAAAAATCAGGGTTTTAATGATTTATACTTAAAAAACTGATACCTTTAAAAATGATTTGAAACTTGTCTAACTTAAACGAAATATATATAATAAATATATCAACCACAAATATTATGGCATATTTGTCTCAACGAGAGAACTAGTCATGAAATTTGCGGCTGCTGTTTTTAATTATACTTAAAGGAGGCATTAAATGAAGAGAGATTTTTTAGCGGCGGCGCTTGTTTGTGTAATTGCGGTCTTGATAACAGGTGGCTGCGCCGGAAACAGTTCGGCTGGAAATACCCCTCAAACATCGGCGCCAGCGTCGGAATCATCCGTCGAATCGCAGTTGGCGCCAGCCGAATCGACGGATGCCTCGGGCAAGAAGGTTGAGCTGCTGTTTTACCATCACATGGCTGAGATGACGGAGTATCTGACCGATTTCTGCGACGATATGACCGAGAAATACCCCAATATCAAGATAGAGCAGGAAACCCAGAAAGACACCGCCACGTTGCAGGTCAAATACGCGGCCGGTGACGATCCTGACCTTGTTCTGGGGCCGCAAACGCAGCAGTACTACGATCAAGGTAAATATCTGGACTTAACTGACGAATACGCGGAAATCATATCGCAGCTTGACCCGGATCTTATGGATGTTATTACCGACGCTAAAACCGGCAAAATCTTTAGGATACCTCAATGCATAAATACTTTTGGTATTTTTTACAACAAGGATTA
>JAISYE010000140.1 GCA_031297485.1 Clostridiales bacterium | reverse complement strand
ATTTTTTTCTTAAGTTCGCGCTTATGGGGCTCTGCCCCAAACCCCGCTGGGGATTTCATCCCCAGACCCCTTCTTAAGGGCGGCGAGTGCAGCGCATTTTGATGCAAGTACAGGCTTTTTACCAAAAGGGACTGGTTATTTTTTTCTTAAGTTCGCGCTTATGGGGCTCTGCCCCAAACCCCGCTGGGGATTTCATCCCCAGACCCCTTCTTAAGGGCGGCGAGTACAGAGTTTTTTGGCGCAGGTAGAGTCTTTTTAAGAAAAGGTAGGGTTTGTTTTTTTATTAAGTTTGTGCTTATGGGGCTCTGCCCCAGACCCCTTCTTAAGAGCATGAAGGGTGGTGATTTCAATGTGGCAAATCCAACGTCCGCGAATATATATTTGTGCTTAATCAGTAGACATATTTATTTCCAAGCATGTCAAAAAAGCCTGTTTATGCGGGAATTCAGCTGCGATGGGAAATATGTGTCTACAATTTTTGAAACACGCCCGAGATACCCTATAAAATATATGAGTGGCGAGGATTATATACATGACAAATGCGGGGTGCGCAAAAGATATGAAATGCGCTTTTGGATCGGATAACAGGAGCCGTTTACCGTCCCGGTCACTTGCGGTATAAATCCTGTAAGTACAAACCACGGTTTTGCGGACAAGAAAATGCCCGCGGCGCGCGCAGCACCCTACAGAAACGACGTTGTACACCCTCAAAACTCCGTTGCTTTGCAGTCTTTTTAAAAAAATCCCTCCACTTATAATGAATATACAGCAGTCGAGGGTACTGCGCGGCGTCCGAACGAAGTAATCCGGACACAGAAATCATATAGAACAAAATAAGCCATAGTTCCCGCAAACATTCTTACTTACACGCATTAAACCGCTTATTTTCAAGGATGTACGAAATGTGTAGTGCAAATTATTTTTCACTACACATTTCATGAAAAGCCCTATTTAGTCAGGTTTCGGGCTTGTAGTGAGAAAAAAGGTCGGAAACTAAGAATAAGTTTTATCATAAAATAAAAAAAGGATGAAAAAGTATGCCACTGAAAGACAAATTGGAAACCACGAAGGGCGTTACGACTGTCTGGGGTAAGGTTATTCCGGAAAAGGAAGCCTATAAATACGGGATCAGGCAGATCGCGTCCTTCAGCGCCAACCTGTTTCAGGTGATGAGAATACTGGAACCGGACTATAACACTCGCACGGCAGCAATCTGCGAGATCGCCAACATGATGAACATGTCGGTGGCCGGCACGGACGAGATGCAGCAAGAGTATGTCAAAGCGTTTTACGACGAGTGGAACATCCCTGAATTTTGCGAGAGCAGTTCTTGGCTGGGCGCCATTTTCGGCGACTCGGGGGACGAATATCAAAACATGGCGGGCCGCGTGATAATGTTTACGCCGCAGCGCGCTGAAAAAGAACTGGACATCTGCCCATGGGATATCGTCGGTTCCGAATTGTGCAACATGACGACGGCTATGTTCCTGGCGAATTTTGACCTATGCAGCAGCCGGGGCGCGGAAAATGAGATGGCGCTGGATATGTGCGAGGCGCGGGGATGCGGCGATATGCACTGCCGCGTGGTGGCCGAGCGGAAGGACGTTTTTGGCCGCGCCGGCCAGGGCCCGCTGGATCACATGGGGAAGCCCTCGGCGCCGGTGCGTTCTACCCCGCGGGAGCGAATGCTGAAAGAAGCCCAGCCCTTGCGCAACGGCGCTTATGTCAATGTGTTCGGTGAGGAAAAATCTCTGGAGTGGTGCTATCGCTGGACTATGGAAAATGGTTGGACCTGGTCAGTGACCTTTCCGATGATCGCCATCAAGGACATGGCCAAGGACGAAGACGAGTTTATCCGGATATTCAAGGTCGTGTTCAGCACTGCGGGCAAGAACACCTTTATCGACCCCTTTGCGGTGGAGGGTATGCGTGTCTGGCTGGGCGTCCCCCATGAAATCAGCGGGAACGACGGCCGACTGATGGGCGGATACATCAAGGCGATGCTGGATACGCAGCTTGTGCCCAACGAGTTGATTCGTTTCGACAGTGAAGAAACCCGCGTCAGAGTGACCCAAGAGGATTTTACCGCACGGTTTGCCATGTCGCCGATGGAGGAATTGACGATCGGTTATGAGGCTCTCTGGCACAACATGGTAAAAACCATGGTCAGCCCCGAATGGTCCTGTTGGATCGAAGGTCAGGACGGGGAAACGCTGGAGATCGTAGTGGCCCGGAAGATTGATAAGAAGATGATTTGAGGAAGGGGTCTAAGAACATGTTATTCAAAGAAGACGCCGCGGCAAGGGCACAGCATGACGCGGTGCGGAAAAACGTGGGATGGTATCGCTGGACACACGACTTGCTGGAAGTGACGGGGGCGGATTCCACTCGATTCCTCGACTATATTTTCGTAAACTCTATCGCCAAAGCGCCGGTGGGCCGCAGTAAGTACACCGCCATGCTGGATGAGGGCGGCGGTATCATAGACGATGTGATTGTCACCCACATGGGCGAAAACCACTACTGGATATCCACACTTTACGTTCCGGAGTTGAAGGAGTGGATCGTCATGCACAAAGGCGAGTTGGACGTGCGCCACAAAGAACTCACCTGCGAAGTGGACATGTACGCGGTTCAGGGGCCGAATGCGCCGGCGCTGGTCAATAAATTGGCGTCCGCGCCCGTGGATGGATTGAAACGGTTTGCCATGGCGGAAAACAAGATCGGCGGTATTTCGGCCCGGGTGCACTGCGGCGGGTTCACGGGTGAGGCGGGCTACGAGATATACTGCGGCATTGCGGACAGCGCGGCCGTGAGCGAAGCGATACGGAAAGCGGCCAATGAATTTGACGCGCCCGAACTGCGGACCTTGGAAGTGTATGTGCGCAGCCTGCCGACGGAAAAAGGTTTGGCGCTGCGTCAGGATTTCTACGGTTTGAACCCCTTTGAGGCCGGCATTGGATGGTCTGTCGATTTTGAAAAGGACTTTATCGGCAGGGAAGCCACCGCGCGTGCGAAAGAGGAAGGTACTGCCCGCAAACTGGTGGGGATCGAATACGAAGCGGAGTCCTATGAGGATATTTCCCAGGGCGAGCGCATCCGTAAAAACGGCAGGGACGTGGGTTTTGTACGCTCGGCTGTCTACGGTTACACGGTGGAGAAAAACATCGGGTTTGCCATTATTGACATCGGTAAGGTTGAGATAGGCGATAGAGTTGTGGTCGGATGCAACGACTCGCCTGCCGTGATCGTGGAAAAACGCTGGATTTGAGAGGGAGAACTGAGGCAAAGATTGACGCCTCGGAAAGGCATGGTCTTAAGTATGAAATTCAAAGACAATGTGGTATTGGTGGTCGGGTCGGCCACAGGCATGGGTAACGCCACCGTAAAACAGCTGCTGCGGGAGGGCGCCCATGTGATCGCGTTTGATGTGCGTGAGGATGCACTGGAAGAACTGGCGGAAGAAGTGCGGGAAGACCCTGCGCAATATTGCGGCAGCTTGGAAACCTATCCGGGCGACGTGAATGACACGGAAAAGCGGCGCGGTGTGGCGCAAATGATCCGCGGCAAGTACGGCAGGCTGGATACACTGGCATATATCGCGGGCACATTGGATAACATGACGCCGGCCCATGACTTAGACGACGAACTTTGGGACTATGTAATGGACGTGAATGTCAATTCCGCGTTTCGTATGGTGCGCGAGACGCTCCCATTGCTGACGGACCATGAGGGAAGGGCGGCGAATATTGTTGTGGTCGGTTCCGTAGGCGGTATTTACGGCTCTACCGCCGGCGCGGCCTACATTACGTCCAAGCACGCTGTGCTGGGGCTGGCGAAAAACCTCGCGTGGACCTACCGCAGCCGTAACCTCCGCGTTAATGTGGTAAACCCTGGCGCGGTTATGACATCCATATTGGAAAACAGTATGATAAAATGGCCGGACCGTGACTTGGTACATCCGGAGGGCGCGGAGCCTTACACGGTAAAAGGCGCGGTCTCGCTGGGCGAAGGCGTCATGGGTGAGCCGGAGGATATAGCGCAGGCGGTTTGCTTCCTGATCAGCGGCGACGCGAAATTTATCAATGGCGCGGAACTGACAGTGGACGGCGGCTGGACGAGCTTTTAAAAAAATGGCGTAAATGCCGAATAATTAAGGAGGAAAAAGTATGTCTCTTTCTGTTGATTCCAAAATTAAGGAAATAATGAAGGTCCCTGAAGCGGTCGAGTTGATGGAGAAACACTCGCCCGGATTTTCCACCAATCCGCAGATGAAGATGGTACAGGGTCTCACGTTCCGCGCGCTGGCGAAATTCCCTCAGGCTGGGTTGGGTGCCGAGCAAGTGGAAAAAATCGACAGCGAACTGAAGGCGCTGGGATAACCGTCTAAAACCGAGTGTGAGGATGGGCAGCCAATGACCATTCTCACACTCCTATCGTTTTATAATGGTTGGCCGTCCTGTTTTGCATGTATGGCTTCGTGTATCCTTAATAGATAAGAATGTTGATTTTGCGCCATTTTTGCGTTTTAGCAAATCCAATGTTTAAGCCATTCTGCTTTATTCAGGGATAGGCGCTAAAAAGCCCGACAGGCGGTAGGACGTGTTTGAAAACTGGATTCCAGCGCGAAGTGTCGAGCAAGCTCGACTATCATTGCAGCGGTTTTATTCGAAATTTCGCGCTTTGAGGAGTTTTCAAACACGCCTTAGCTGAACCCCTTGTCGGGCATGACAAACGAAATATCCGAATCGGGCAAGGGATTAAGCGCGTCACTCATTCGGCGCGCCTGTTTGCGGCAAAGCCTGAACGCGGATTCGCGTCCGCGCTTTGCACAATCTTGAAGCCGTATTTTTTCGCGGCGGCTTCGCCCGATTTACGGTAATAATCATTGAGCTGAGCGGTAGTCATATCTTTCGTTTCCTCATAAATATCCAGCCGTATCGCGTCAACCTCGCGCTCAATCTTGCTTTTCAGGCTCATCGTTAATTACCTCCATTGGGTTGTAAATTTCGACCGCACGATAACCGCGTAATGCGTTAATCGCCGGCGTAGTCAGTTTGGTTTTACGCTTGACTATGTGCGTGAAATTCATACTGACGAGTATATCCAGTTCGTTGACCGCCGCCGTGGCGATATGGATTCCGTCCGTCCTGTATTTTGCAGGAACAACGCCCTCGTCAACGTACACATTCGCAAGCTGAACAGCCTCGTCGTTTTCCGAGAGTACGGTAATACCGTACCGTTCGATTAGGGCTATCATATTCTCTCGTTTTTCGTCGTCCGCCGTCTTTAACAGTTCTTCAACAACATAAACCGAAGTATATGGCTCAAACTGCCCTGTGGTTATCTCGCGGAACAGCTCGGCCGTAGCGGTGTGCGCCTCGCCCCTGTCTGTATCAAAAAAGTAGTTGAATATCGTTGTTTCAAGATAAACCTTCGGTACCCGCAAGCCGCTCACCCCCTTTTATATTTATCGGCAGAAATGAACAACAATAACCGATATTTAATCAATAATAGTACATCATAAAATCGCCGCGATTGCAAATAAAACGCAAATAAAATTTTCATCTCCGGCAAGCGCGGAAATGTGTCTATTCAGAGGTGCAAGGCGCTTGTTTGTCGGGTTCTTTAATGAGCGCGCGAAGCCGCGAGGAGGGGTCTGGGGACGAGTCCCCGGCGGGGTTTGGGGCAGAGCCCCAAGGTTTTAAGATTTTGACCTCTGAATAGACACGCGGAATCGTCCATAGTAAAGCAAGCGCAGCCAAACGTCTCCTATACGCCATGAATACCATAATTTTTTTTGGATTCTGCCTTGACAAAATGGTTCTTTTGAGGCTGGCTTAGGACGTGTTTGAAAACTGGATTCCAGCGCGAAGTGTCGAGCAAGCTCGACTATTATTGCGGCGGTTTCATTCGAAATTTCGCGCTTTAAGGAATTTTCAAACACGCCTAGTGGTGTATCCGTTTATAAATCATAGTAGGGATGGGCCAACGGACAAATCACCGTTAGGTTCGCCTGCGGCTCCGCGGTATTTGCGGTTAAAACTATCGGCCAAAAACATTTATTTCTCCTCTAAAATATTGCTGGATACACCACTAGGTTGGTCGGCCGACGAACTGAAGGCGCTGGGATAATCGCCTAAAACCGAGTGTGAGGATGGGCAGCCAATGACCATTCTCACACTCCTATCGTTTTATAATGGTTGGCCGTCCTGTTTTACACGTATGGCTTCGTGTATCTGGATGGCCTTCAAAAGAATTTGCAGCCGCAGTCGTTCGTCAGGGTTTTCAAGATCGGTATCAAGCTCTTTCTTG
>JAISYE010000139.1 GCA_031297485.1 Clostridiales bacterium | reverse complement strand
AAATTATTAATGCTTTAAATCCAGACAATGCATCATGTATTTTTTATGGCTTTCGATGACAATCGCATAAAAATCTTCACCATGTATTGTTCATATTACTGGTAAATGCTGTTGCCCTGGCAATAGCCGTGGTACCAGCCTCGTTTATTTCCCAAAACGGATTGTCAATCACCCTGTTATCAAGCATATCCAGATAATTACAGCCTGGCAGATGTCCATCCATAGCCTGCTGACTCCCGCTTCGGCGCAAGTTCCATTTCCCGGCAAGGTCACATTTAATCACTCGAATACCTCCTTATACTTTTATACTGTGAACAATCACAAAGTTCATGCCCGCGCATCCCAACCTATTGGCCCGTTCGCGGCATAACCGCCGCGGACGCGGGCTATCACTCAAATCTGTGTCATCTGAGCCGCGGCAAATTCACTTGGGGCGCAACCGTACTCCTTTTTGAATTCACGGGCGAAATGCGACGAATTGCTGTAACCGAGCATTTCGGAAATCTCGCCGACGCTGTATTTAGAAAAAAGCAACAATTCTTTTGTCTCCTTTAACTTCGCGGTTCGGATGTACTGTGTTAAAGGCATACCAAGTTCTGCCTTGAATAACGTAGAAAGATAATTGGGATGAATCCCGATTTCATCGGCAATGTCTTTAATTCGTATGACGCCGAACAGATGACGGTTAATATAGCGAATTGAGCGGAGTACGGGCAACGAGTAGTTTTTCTCCCGTTTTTCTTTGACAATTTGGGCATATTGTTCCATAACCATCGCCGCAAGTTCGCACACCTCGTCAATAGTTTTCATTTCTTCAACTTTAAAAATATAATGGTCAGCAAGAGCGAAGCATTCGTCAGAATACGCTCCTAATTTTACAGCAATCCGGCACACAACGGCAACAAGGCAAATTACCGTATTTTTGAACGAGCGCAGGGGTTGCGGAGCGAGATTGTACTCTGCAAGCCGCTCATAGGTAAACAACTCCCTGAAATCAACGCCGTCTTTTAACAGCATTGTCAGCATGCTTTGTTCTTCTTCGCTGCTCTGGTGGTTGTAGCCCGAACTCAGTATCTGCGTAATTTGCTTTTTGGTTTCCCGTTTTGTCATATTATCACCGTCCGAAGGAATTATAGTCGAGCTTGCTCGACGATTACTTCAACATCATGCAATATAATTTTTACCATACCCCGAACCAATACCAACAGGTTCAGGAGTTTCGAGTTGACGCGGGCATGCCCAGTGCGCCCAGCGGTCTGCATTTTTAAATAATCTCAAATTCCCTTGCAGGGGCGAACTGCGTTCGCGCGTACATATTTGTTTGTGAAAATTGTGCCCGTTGCGAATATAGGCTATTATAACTCATTACGATTTGGCTGTAAGTATATTTCATAGTTTATGGATATAATTCTAAGGCTATTTTGTTTCCCCATAGCAGTGTTTTTTCCATTGCACTGCGCAAAGCTATCCAACCGCTACTATTCAGTGCCCTTTTTCGGGCACTGAATAGTAACTTTTCGCCGCCTAACCAACGGACAGTTCACCGCAACGGACAATTCACCGTTAGAAATTGTCCGTTGGGACACGGCGAAAACGCGGCTCCGCCGCGCCCTTGTTTTCGCGAAGCAAAAATTCAGAGGAAATGTATTCGTTCATGAGCATAAACCTGGCATGTCTGATGTCTGAATAGACACCGAATAGGCGCAGCCTTTCCGGGGATTTTGAAATTTTGAAATTAAAACTTGACGCGTTGTAAATAATGCGCTATAATTAGGTTAGATTACAAAGGAACGGACAAACTGCCCCTAGGGTGCTACCGTTTTAAAGGCGGCGGGCTTGCCGATTTAAAACAAAAAAATAACCGGCGTCTTTCTCACGAGAAAACGGGTCGGTTATTTTTTTTGCGTTTTCGATTTTGGCGAACTTTTTCATCAACATCGGACGAGCCGATGCGCTCGGCTCCGGTGTGAGGAACCTGTTAAAGTACACCAAAATTTATTCCGGCGGAGAACCGGAGCTTATTGAGGGCGATGTGTTCAGGACTTTCGCGCCGCTCGGTTTATCGCGCAAATCATAAAAGAGAGGATGGATTACATGAATAATACCAAACAAAAACGCGTAACTGATGGAAGCGTTGTTTTATACGGCGTTCCAAAGGTTCATTACGGCGCGTTCGGCGGTTGTACGCCTTACCCTATTTGCCTGACAGCCGTGGCAAACTATATGGGTATCAATTTAGACTATGAAGACGCCATAGTTCAGTGCGGCGCTGCGTTCCGGCTTGTTTGGGACACAACCGCTTGGAATGGCGGCAACGTGGACGCGCTGCTAGCCTTTGACGAACCGGAAACCGTATTCCGAAGCGGGGTCGAGGCTATTGGCCGCGAATATAAGCTGCTCGGTAGAGATGGTTCCGCGAAAGCCGCCGAACCAGATAAATTTACCATGCCTGACGATTCAGGCGCGAAAGACGTTTTTATAGCGTTTATCAAGGAACATATTGACAAAGGCGTTCCCGTAATCGCCCTCGGGATAATCGGCCCACCAGAAGCGTGTGTTATAACGGGCTACCGCAATAATGGGCAAACGCTGCTGGGCTGGAATTGTTTCCAAGACAGCCCAGAATTCACGTCTCCGGAAGTTCCGTCCCCGCCGGAAGTTCCGTCCCCGCCAGAAGTTCTGTCCCCAAGCGTAACTTTTGACGAATCCGGATATTTTATTACCTCATCCTGGTGGGAAAACAGGGATACCACAGCAGTAATGTCTATAGGCGAAAAAACAGGCGAACCGCAGCCGCTTAAAATGATTGTTAAAAGGGCAATAGCAGCTCTAAACGGCAGACAGTACGGGAAGTACGCCAAAGGTATAGCGGCTTATGACGCTTGGAAGAAAGCCTTGTTAGACGAAAGCCAGTTTTCGGAAGATATGGCTGTCCCGCTACAGTGGGAGCGGCTTATGTGTCAGGGTGATGGAATGGACTGCCTTGCCGACGGGCGCAAAAACGCCTATGGGTATTTTAAGAAACTGGCGGACATAACCCCCGAAGAACCATTATTAGGGCTTTTAGCAGAACAATTTGCCGCGTCGGCGACAGGCGCCCATAAAATGTACGAAACGCTTGGTGGTTGGGAGCGCGGCGAGGAGCAGGTGAAAGCCCTGATGAAACCCGAAATACGGCGCAGGCTTGGCGGGCTTATAAGCGAGTGTAAGGCCGCTGACGCACAAGCGTTGGCGCTGTTGAGGGAATTGCTGGCCGCGATGTATACTCGCGAACGTTGAGATTTCAAATACGCCTTAGCTGCGCTCGGCTATCATAAAAGGTCACCGAAAACTCTCTGTTGTATTTAAACTTAATTGAGGGGGCGGGCTTACCGGCTTTTTTACAGGCTTCGGTAATCTTTTCAATACCACGCCCCCATGATTCAATCATTCCCGCCAGGAAGAACGTACTAAGGCGTGTTTGAAAATTCCTAAAAGCGCGAAATTTCGAATGAAACCGCTGTAATGATAGTCGAGCTTGCTCGACGCTTCGCGCTGGAATCCAGTTTTCAAACACGTCATAGTAATCATTAGATTTGTACGGTTCGGAACGGTGAGTGGCAAATATAAGTTCCTGCGTGGTGCTGTCCCAGCGGTAATAGTACCTTCCGCCGCAGCTTATCGGATACGGCTTGACGGTAACCTTTATATACTGCTTGCAGCTTTCTTCGGCAATGTCAACGTCGCCTATGATGTCCATCGCGTTACGGAGTTTGTTTGGCAGAACCTCCAGCAGCTTTCGCGCACCGGCGATTCCAACAACCGCGCCGTTGTCGCTGCGCCCAATCTCCAAGATACCGCCCGAGGCGTTGGCAAAGCCGCAAATGGTTTTGAGATATTTCAAACAAGGCTTTATTATATCCTATATAGCACATCTCTTGCTAAAAAGCCGCAAAGGGCGGGCCTTCGCGGCTTTTGTTCGTCTTTGTGGCGCATAATGGGGTTATTCTATCCGATAATTTCGTCGTTAATAATAACCTATTAACCATGATTTTGATTATTATATTGACATCGCAGTACGTTAGCCATATGATAATCAGGCATGTTTTATTTTCGGGGCGAATCAGCAGGCACATTTATTTTTATGAACGTCTTTAAAACCTAAATTCAAACGGATATTTGTGCCCGCTGGAATAATATGTGTCTACATCATTTGCAACACTCCGATATTTACCCAATGCGGGCCATGTAGACGGCGCTATTTGGAAGTGGAGGAAACCTCATGGATTTTAAGAGAGTAGACGCGCTGGCGGAGAAATTGCGGTCATTGCGCCCGTTGAACGAGGCGGAACTAAAGCGCGTCCGCGATGATTTTATCATAGAAAATACCTATGATTCAAACGCGATAGAGGGCAGCACATTGACCCTGCGGGAAACCGCCCTGATTTTGCGGGAGGGTATAACAATAGGCGAAAAACCTCTCAAGGCTCACTTGGAGGCGATAGGGCATAAAGACGCCTTTGAGTATATCCTGATGCTTACAGAGCGGGACACGCCCCTGACAGAACGGATTATCAAAGAAATCCATTCGCTCGTGCTCATGAGTGACTTTAGGAATAAGGGGGTTTACCGCAGTATTCCCGTATATATCAAGGGCGCGGCGCATACGCCGCCGCAGCCGTACCTGGTGCAGCCCCAAATGGAAGCCCTGATAGCGGATTACGGCGCGCTGAAGCGCGAGCGGCGCATTTACGAGGCCATAGCGGAGTTTCACCTGCGTTTTGAGGGCATACACCCGTTCATCGACGGCAACGGGCGCACAGGTCGGTTGATTATGAACTTTGAGCTGATAAAGGCGGGGCTTTTGCCCATCAACATCAAGTTTACGGACCGCCGCAAGTATTATGACTGCTTTGACAGCTACTATGGGGGCCAGGGAACGGACGCGCTCACCGGCTTAATCGCCGGCTGCGAGGCGGCGGAACTGGAATGGTTTATAGATATTCTGAAGAATACGAATAATTACGGCGAGTAGGGGGCAACGGAAGGAAATGACTGAAACTTTAAAGAAACTCATCGCAGGGGGCGAGGGGCTGACGGTTGAATTCAAACGATGTGAGAACGGGCTGACAAACAGTGTGTTTGAAACTGTATCCGCGTTCTCCAACCGGTACGGCGGTTACTTGATACTCGGCGTGGACGATGACGGCGGGATACTTGGCGTGAATAGCAAGGACGCGTCAAACATTAAGAAGAACTTCGCGCATACCCTGAATAACCCGCAAAGGTTCGCGCCGGCGCTTTTCGTCACGCTTGAGGACGCGGAGATTGACGGCAAGCTTGTTCTTTGGGCACATATCCCCTTCGCGTCACAGATAGTGATGTTTGCCGGTAAGATATACGACCGCGCCGAAGACGGCGGCATGGACATCACGCGCAACTCGGAGATTGTCGCGCATATCCATAGACGCAAGGTATCCGAATATTCCGAGCGCAAAATATTCCCATACGTCTCTGGTAAAGACTTGGAGTTGGAACGTTTGATGCCCAAGGTCCGCCGCCTCGCGCAAAGCCGTTTTGACGACCATCCCTGGGTTTCGATGACGGATATGGAGATACTCCGAAGCGCGGGCCTTTATCAAGATGACTTTGAGACAGGCAAGTCCGGCTTTAATCTGGCGGGAATACTCCTGTTTGGGCGTGAAGAAACCATACGCTCCTGCACAGCCAATTACCTTACCGACGCCATCTGCCGGCGTGAGAACATCGACCGCTACGACGACCGCCTGATAGTGCGGACAAACCTTATTGACGCATACACGCAGCTTCTTGACTTCATAGCCAAGCACACGCTCGACAAATTTTTCCTGATAGATGACCAATCGGTGAGTGTACGCTCGAAAATTGCCCGCGAAATTGTCTCGAATAGTCTTGTCCACCGGGAATATACCAGCGCGTTTCCCGCGAAGGTTATTATTGAACGTGACCGCATTGTAACGGAAAACTGGAATCTCACCAGAAACCCCGGACGTATTGACCCCAACAGCTTTACACCCTATCCGAAGAATCCGATTTTGGCGAATTTTTTCATCAACATCGGACGAGCCGACGCGCTCGGTTCCGGTGTGAGGAACCTGTTAAAGTACACCAAAATTTATTCCGGCGGCGAACCGGAGCTTATTGAGGGCGATGTGTTCAGGACTTTCGTGCCGCTCGGTTTATCGCGCAAATCATAAAAGATGAAGTTGGAATACATGAATAATACCAAACAAAACCCGTTGCAGTGGGAGCGGCTTATGTGTCAGGAAAGAACCCGGCGGACAAGCTAACCAACGGTGAACTGTCCGTTGGTTAAGGCGTGTTTGAAAATTCCTAAAAGCGCGGAATTTCGAATAAAACCGCTGCAATTTCGCGCTGGAATCAAGTTTTCAAACACGTCCTAGTGGTGTATCCGCCGATATTTTAAAGAAAAATAAATGTTTTTAGCCAGCAATTTCAGCTGCAAATGCCGCAGGGGTGCGGGCGAACA
>JAISYE010000138.1 GCA_031297485.1 Clostridiales bacterium | reverse complement strand
GGGCGCGGAAAAAATGCAACAGTGCTTCATAATGGCATGGGGCTATTCCCAATGCACGGATAATGCTGGTGACACCTAAGCGCTCCGAGCGGATCATTATACCGACTATGGTGCAAACAAACCAGTGGAAAGCTTCCCCATTTTTAAAGCAGGCGTAAAAGGTCATAAGCGAATCATTAAGCAAATTTAGAATTTCTTCCATTTTTTTATATAGCACTTTGGAGAGTTTTATGCTATGCTGTATGTATAGCCTTCTCCAGTGGCATCCTCCTTTTTTTGTCGAAATAAGGATACCATGTTTCTAACGAGAAGGCTATACTTTCTTTGTGGATTTATTTGGAAAGGTTTGAACTCTCAAGTATTTTCGTCATTCCATAGCAAATTTTTTCGGAAATGCAAACACTTCAATGCATTTCCGAAAAAGTTTGACCTCTTATACTTTCGTCATTCATTATTCGCCAGACCATAAAGTGTTTTTTTGCACGTCAAATCCGCTTCCTGTACTTCAGTTTCGGTCAAAAAATGTCCGTTTGAGTGGGCATATGGATTACGCACGTTGTAGAGAATTTCGAAATTATGTTTAATTTCCTGCGGCGTCCATGTGGGAAGTATGCCGCGAGTACACTTGCCACGGTACGCCGCGATAATGTGCGAATATTCAAGAAAGCTGAGTGTGTCGATTAGCCGGCTTACACGCTCCCTCCCCTGTTGATAGAAGTCAATCTTCTTGGGGGCTATAAACGGCTGTTGCAGAGTCTCTCTCCTTCTTGATTCGCTAATCAGCTCTTTCTCCCAATCATCACCATACGCTTTACGCATATTCAGTTCAATTGCTTCACGCAAGGCAAGTTCCGTTCGCGTGAGCAGTGGCCATATGTCCATTTCCACATCGCGGCGCGTTTCTTCGCGCAAATATTGCTGAAAGCGCGCACTCAGTGTTTTATAGCGTTCGCCTTCGGCAGTACTTTCGAGCCAAATGTATCCGCTGTGCACCAATTCGTTCATGTCGTTTTGGTTCAAATCGTACTGCGGACCGATAAACGTCTGTATCATGCGCTTAATGTCCCTTCCGCCGTCCTTGCGCATAAAATCTAATAAGGATTTGAAGTATCCGTATAAATGCGGCTCATAGTCCCGCAATGCCTGTTCCACAGTTTTTTCGTCGTTTTCCAGCAACTCGGCAGCAGCATTAGAGAGCATAAACGGCGACCTGCCGGCCAAATCGACAAAACGCCGCCAGTCCTCGTCATCCGATAAAAGCCCGTATTTATTGGCGTGAGCGCGGAAAGCGTCCAGTTCTCGTTCATTGAAACCGCGAACAGGGATGGAATCAATTGAGTTAGAAAATACAGAGCCGCCGTCCATCGTTCGCGTCAGGTCCTCCAAAGAGCGCCTAGAAATGATGACAACTGAAAGGCCGTAGGTTTTCCACTGGGTCATGACCTCACGCAAAAACATGTAGTGGCAAGTGAATTCCGCTTTTTCGCTTTCTCCGAAAACCTGTTTAGCTCTGTCAAACTCGTCGATACACAGGTTGGTCTGGAACCCTTTCCCCCGCACATACATGAAAAGCGCTTTTACGGCTTCCGCGACCTCCTCATAAACGCCGCCGTCCGCCACGCAGTCGAACAGCGCTTGTAAACGGGTGTCAGCCGCCATCTCGCCTTTGCATTGCTTTTTTACCTCTTTGGCGACACTTCCCCAAAAATCGGCGAACGACGTACTGCACCCCAAATCAATATACACCGCGAAGGACGGTATATCACGCCAATTTTCCGGGGCATGCAGCTTTTGGGCGAGAGACGTCTTGCCAATCCGCGGCAAACCGCGCAGCGCGATGCTGGCGCAGCCTCTCAGGCGATTGAGGAATCTTCGGATGTAGTCCTCCCGTCCAATGAATTGTTCGTCCGTGGCCACGCCGCTCGTTGCGAATGGAAGAGATACGGCAGAGATGTTGTCTGTCATACGGATACCACCTGCAGGATTAGCTTTCTTTTTTTGTCGGTTGATTAAATCCGCGCCGCAGTTGGCCAAAAGCCACTCGCGGAACATATCCACGCGTATGCGATAAGCGTCCCGGCCGTCCTCGCGCAGCAACACGCCCCGCGTAACCAATTTGCCGATTAATAAGCTGATTCTGTCCGGCGTCATCTTCGGCGCTGCGGTTACTTTTTCATGAATGTGAATCTCCTCTTTCGTACAGCTGGATTTACCAGCGCACTGCTGCGCTATGGCCCAAAGTAACGCGAGGTTGTGCATCGGCCTATCGGGGTCGGTGATGTCGCCGTCGTCATTGTAAAGCGATTCAAAATCCTGCAGGTCAAGCGGGTTGTTGCCGCTTAGTATTTGTTTCTTCAGCACACTCTCTACTGCTATCGGCATGACGAACGGATGGTTGGTGTCGTTTAAATACTCGACGAGCCTATTCAAAAAAATCATGGCAAAAAACGCGTTGCCCGCCGTCAGCCGCATGATATTTTCAATAGCCTGCTCACCCATCTTGTGTTCGAACGCTTTGTACAGCGCCCCGTCTGGGAAGGGTCTGCGAATCATTTCCTGAATCGTTTCCCGCGAGAGGTAATCTACAGGGATGTCCTCCGTCGTACCGAACTGGTTGGGGTAAGCCGCCTTAAAATCGCCGATGTAATCTTGCGCGGCGGCAATCGCGACCAACTTGTAATCGTTAATCATGGCCTTCCAATATTTCATGAATTCCCTATCGACCTCGCCTGTTTCCATCCATCCGTACAAATACGTAAACTCGTCCAACAGAATGACGACGGTTTTGTTCGCAAACCGGGCGTCTGACTCGATGAGCATATTGAGTGCGCGGAAAAACCTAGCCACCTCAAACCGCAGGTCTGCGGCGATTTGGGTGAAACCATCGCCGGAAATGGGCGTCCCTGCGTCTTCAAGTGCATGTGTCAACTGCGCGTGGTGCATCCGGAGTTCCACGAAAAGCCTGTCAAAAAGGGTTTTGTAAAAAAATTCCTCAAAGCGTTTCCCATTCTGCGCTACTCCCGAGATGTCACCAAATTCCACAAGAATCGCGTCTGGCACCTGTTTCCGCAAGTCTTCCTTCAAGTGGTACAAAATCGTACTTTTACCCGCGCGTTTTTGCCCGAAAAGCAGCAGCATTTTGCTGCGCAAAGGGCGGCCTTCCTTGCCGTGCACCATGTTTACAATGCCCGCAATCAACTCTTCGCGCCCAAACGTCATCTTGCGGTCTTGCACCGCGCTGGCCTTCACATATACAGCGTATGGGTTGTCAAACTCCACATCGCGGGTTTCGCCGAAAAACACGGTTAGCGGATAGCGTTTCTCGGCCTTTATCTCCGTACCGGTGCCGTCTTTATGGGTGTAGCCCATGGTTACGTTAACTGTAACGCCCTTTTGCTCGAAATCCTTTAGCTTTAGGTGCGCCTCGCAGCTTTTTTCCGCGCCGCCTTTGATGATACGCGTTTGTCCGCCCTCCAGCCGCACGAATTCACACACGCCGTTCTCGTCGTCAATAGTAATGAAAACGTTGTCCGCAGTCTGCCGCTCCTTTTTATTGTCAATATAAAAGGATACGGTAAAACTGCCGTCCGGGGCCACGCTCACATTATCGCCGCTTAAAACCTCGAAATTAATTTCGGGCGGATTAGCCTCGTAAAGCGCGTACAATTCTTTGGTGACGGTTTTCCTCCAAGCTGCCAGCAGTTTCAGCAGACGTTCGTAAGAGTATTGGGCAGGCGTATCGCGGATGCCGCGCTCTCGCTCGTCCATACGTGCGATCATCAGTTTCAGGCAATCCTCGCGCTCGTCATAGTGGTCGGCATTACAAAACTTGTTGGCGGTATCCAGCAGTTCCAAGGCAAAATCGCGGCAGTTCTCCCTGTCAAACTCGTCCATATAGCCGAAAAACAGGCGCATTTCCTCGTTTTCAATTTTTTGCCGTGTCTCATCGACCCAGGTGTTTTTAAAGCAAACTTCTTTTGTCGCCTTCTCCATCCAATACGCAAAGGCCTTTTCCAGTTTGCGGTATTTTTTAATAAAGCCATCCAGCGCCGCAGCAAAGGCCTTGCGCGAGATATCCGCCGGAGGCGCTTGATTGTCCGTAGAGAAAAGCTCACGCACAACAGCATTGCAACAATTCGAGGAATAAATCGCTTCCAGCAGTTCAACCTGCGTACCGTTCTCTTGTGACGGCGGAACGTTGGTAACGACGCGCGCGATTACCCCACAAAACAATCGGGCGTTTAAATCGCCGTCACGGGTGGCATCCAAAAAACCACGGATGTCTTGAATACTAACGTTACGGGCGTTTTCACCCGTCGTCATAGGAATATGCTCTTTCCCTACAAACGCTGATAAGACGCACCGCGTAAGCGCGTTTATCCTGTCTTGCTTCCTTTCTGCGCTTGTACAATATTTAAGGCTTTCCGTGTAATAAAAACGCGCTTCTTCTACAAGCGCCGAACGACTGGCGCCGAGGGCGTAATCTCCGAAAGAAGCAAACGCTTTCGTCAGGTGGTTGTACAAATTATTATCAAGCGAATCCCATTGACCTCCGTTCTCAAACAAAGACTTCATTGCGTCATAATAAATACGGGCCGCATAAAGGTTGTTAATATAGCGCTGTTCCGGTTTGCCAGTAGAGAGGTCTTGCGTAAGACTCTTAACAACCTCATGCGCCGAATCTCCGATTTCCTTCCCCGGAGACCCCTTAAACCGGTTAGCCTTATCATCAATAACCTCGCCAAGCTTCTTGAGGTGCACAGGCGTTGACCGCAAGCTCACCCCGTCTAATTTGTCGCGCGTAAACTGCCCTAAATAAACTATTTTGGAAAACAAGGCGGATAAGTCTTCGTCCGCCTGTTCGTCCGTGCCGGATAAAACAGCCGTCGCTTTCTCGTCTTGTGTGATTGCCTCCATTAGTGCAGGACTGGGTCGGCAGCCGCTGTTCATAGAACGTAAAATGGTAATACATTTTGCGCCGGCCATGCAAATACTTTGACGCATATAAATATCTGATACACGCCGCGCGCCGGATTCCTTTTTTACAACCGCCAACCACATCTCGCAATAGTCCAGTGTTTTTTCGTAGTCCGGAACAGATAGCAAGTAATTGATAGCAAGCTGGATATGGTTCTTTTTATTCGCTATGTTTGTGGTTTTTTTGATAATCTCCTTCTCCGCCTCAAACGCTTTGCCGTGTTCGCCTGCCTTACGGTATGCCTGATATTGAATAGTTAAACATTCTTCGGTGGAGAGAATTCCCGCAGTTCGTTGTTTTTTCGCGAACGTAACCGCATCAAGCGGCTGCTCCAGTCTTTGATACAGCGAACAGATGTTCTGAGCTACACTGTTTGACGGGTTTGCCACAAAATATTCTAAAAAAACGGACAAGACTTCCTCGTCGTGTTCTTTGCCGTATTGCCACGTTTTAAGCGCCTCTCTGTATTTCGCCTCCAACTGGCCGTTTACGGGAACCGTTCCCGCGTTGGCGCGCCGCACTTTATTCGCGCAAATCTTCTCTTTACCGTAATTAGTGATAAAACTCAACCTCTGGAAAAGCACTTTTTCGGATGGCGGCTCGCCGTTGACAAACTTGGCTTGCAGCGTTTCCAACAAAACCAGGTCAGCGATGTTTTTTGAATCAAATTGGTACAGCTGCCCGTCGTCCGCCCGCACCGTCCATTGACAATATTTTGCTTTATCCCAATAGTTGGGTTCAGCCTTAAAAACCAGACCGCGCAATACCTGCATGGGTGTAGACCGCGGCCTTGCGGTGGGTGGTTGCGGTTGCGGGTTCGGCAACGGAACCGGCGTGGGTTCCGAGAGTTTTTTTTGCTGTTTCGCCTTTTTGGCGGCTTCTTCCGCCTCGTTTTCCAGCGTTTGAAAAAAGCCGCGCACTAAGTCATATTGCGCGGGGTCTTTGAACTCCAGCTCAATTTCGGAAAGCTCCGCCAAGATTAGCGCGATACGGTTGTATTTTTTAAGAAACTCGCCTTGTTTTGCGGCGTACAAGTATTTGTTCTCAATCTTCTTCCACTCGGGCAGTACAGAAACGCCTTGTTCCTGCACGATTTTGCGCACCGCCGCAAAATCGTGCGAGGCAATTGGGGACGGCGCAACACCGACAGTCGTAGGCGTTTTTGTTGGCATGTCCGTCGTTTTTGTTGGCATGTCCGTCGTTTTTATTGGCATGTCCGTCATTTTTGTTGGCGTGTCCGTCATTTTTGTTGGCGTGTCCACCGTTCCAATGATTTCGCAACCGGCAATTAAAGCATACATAAGAGATACTCGATTGCCGTCTTTTTTACGAATGAAAAGGATACCCTTCTTGTCATTTATATCAGTAATCACGCCGCAGATTTCGTCGCCTTTTATTGTGTACAGCCTCACCTCATCCTCTATTTTTGTACCGTTTAGAATATCCAAATCCACTTTGGTCACACTCCTACCTATTAATTTATTTACAGATTATTCCATCGAGTCAACGTTCAACTGCCGCGCCGGCCATCCGTATCGTAACCCTCGGGAATTGTGCCGCGTCTTTCCCATTCGTTACTCCACCGTCCACACACATCAAAGCCGTCCTGTGCCAGTATGTAGGTGCATTGCTTCGTCAGCGGCAGCATAAAACCGTTGGAGCATCCCACGCCAAGCCGTCCTATGCGCAGAAACCGCGCGAGTCATCATACAGTAATGCGAACGGCGTTCTGACGGAACCCAACAGCAAAACATAGTGGATGCCCGCTTTTTTCAGCAAGTACGATGCGTAGGCGGTAGACAGACTGATATTCAGCCTTGGCATAATCGGCGCTTATATATGGCTTGCAGTTCCTTTATGCGCGGAAAACGTTTTTTTCGTGTAAATTTCAATAAATGCCACCGCCAAACTTGAGCAGTATTTATCGATCAACTTCATTTTAGCACGTTTATATCCCCCGCGCAAGTTTAATTAAGGAAGCGGCGGTGCTCGAAACCGAAAAACGCAAGCTCTATCCCGAATACTAACCGCCCGTGACGAGATTAAAGAACTGTACGCGGCGAAGTACAACGCCAAGAAAATCCGTTTTAATCCACATTCCAGGTGGTTCCGGATGACTCTAATAGATTACATATTAGAATTCATCGTTATAAGAGCAGGATGGCGGCGAAATAGCAAGTATCGAACAACCTTTCAACTTTTGGTCTCACCCAAATTTTGAAAAACCCATGAATATGAAATCGTGATGTCTTTAATTAGTCTCGCTGTCACTTCACCGCATCCCGACAGTATTTTCCTATAGCGTTTCAATGGGGTTTTGTACTATACTGAATATGTAGCTTCTTCTGAATATGGTCTCCTATCTGCTTTCTTGTATGAAACAGGATGCCACGTTTTTTGATTGGAAGCTACTTTTTTGTTTTCAAGAACAATTTTTGGCTCTAAAGCCAAGCAAATGTGGTATAATAAGCGAGCGACAGAAAGGTTGGTGCCAGATGATTTCTTATTTGTCCGGGACAGTAGCCCACGCGGCGGAAAATTTCATAATAATAGAAGTAAGCGGCATAGGGTATCAAGTTCAGGTATTGCCGTCGGCAATAGCAAAATTACCGCCCAATTCCGAAACAATAAAGATTTTTACATACATGCAGGTCAAGGAGGACGGCATTGTTCTGTATGGTTTCTTGTTGAATGAGGAATTGGAGGTGTTCCGGGACCTTATCGGGGTATCCGGCGTAGGGCCCAAAGCGGCCCAGAACCTGCTGGCGGTCATGACGCCCCAGCAGCTGGCGCTCGCCATAATAACGGGGGACGTGGCCGCGCTGGCGAAAGCGCCCGGGATAGGCAGGAAAACCGCCGAACGCGTGGCGCTGGAACTGCGGGACCGTGTACGGACCAAGGACGCGGTAGCGGAGGCGTACACCAACCCGCAGCAGACAATCGGCACGAGGAGCGAGAAGCAGGACGCGATAGACGCGCTGCTGGCCCTGGGCTACACCCGAACCGAAGCCCTAAAGGCTGTAATGGAAGCCGCGCTGCCGGAGATGAACGCGGAGCGGATAATTAAGGCCGCGCTGAAGAAATTAACACAATAGCCGAGCGCAGCTCGACATAAGGGATGATGCCAATGGAAGAACGTTTAGTAACAACGAGCCTTCACCAGGAGGACATGGAGGCGGAGCCGCGCCTGCGTCCCGGCACATTCGAGGGCTATATAGGGCAGGAACGCGTAAAAAGCAACCTGCGGGTATATATAGAAGCGGCGCGGATGCGCGGGGAGCCCTTGGACCACGTGCTGCTCTACGGTCCGCCTGGGCTTGGGAAGACAACGCTTTCCAATATAATAGCGTCAGAGATGGGGGTAAGAATAAAGACCACGTCCGGCCCGGCAATAGAGCGGCCCGGGGACATGGCGGCGCTCCTTAACGATTTAAACGAAGGGGATATAATCTTTGTAGACGAGGTGCACCGTTTAAACCGCGTGGTGGAAGAAGTGCTGTACCCCGCCATGGAGGACTTTGTGCTGGACATAGTAATCGGCAAGGGGCCTGGCGCGAAGAGTCTGCGGCTTGACCTGCCGCGCTTTACGCTAATCGGCGCCACGACGCGCATTGGCCTGCTGACGGCGCCGCTGCGCGACCGTTTCGGCGTAATCCACCGTCTGGAGCCGTACAACATTCCGGAACTGACGGAGATAATAACACGCTCGGCCAATGTACTGGGTGTGCCCATAAGCGCCGGCGGGGCCGAGGAGATTGCCCGGCGCTCGCGCGGTACGCCGCGCATAGCGAACCGGCTGCTTAAGCGTGTACGGGACTTTGCCCAGGTTCGTTTTGACGGCGCGATAACCGACGAGACCGCCACCTACGCCCTTAACGCTCTGGAAGTAGACAAAGCGGGCCTTGACTTAACAGACCGCAAGGCACTGCTGGCAATAATAGAAAAATTCTCCGGCGGCCCTGTTGGACTGGAGACCTTGGCGGCTGCCATTGGCGAGGAAGCGGAGACAATCGAGGATGTTTACGAGCCCTATTTAATCCAGCTTGGCTACATCCAGCGCACCCCTCGGGGACGGCTTGCCACCGAACTATGCTACAAGCATTTTGCCGGCATCGGAATATAGGCGGGGTTCTGCCCCATTGGCGCAAACTTAAGGCTTGGGTAAGGTCAAAAGAATAAGGCTTGAGGAAGGTCAAAAGATTAAGACCTTGGGGCCAACGAACAAACCATCGTTAGGCCCCAAACCCCGCTGGGGACTCGTCCCCGATAGTCGAGCTTGCTCGACGCAGACCCCTTCTTAAGTGCGGCGAGTGCAACGCTTTTCTGTATGGGCGAACCCTAACGGTGATCTGTCCGTTGCGGCGAATTGTCCGTTGATTCGCCCGTTTAAACTCATAGGAGGTCAAAATAAATTATGAACAATACTAACAACGAAGCGCCTAACAAGGGCATGTTCAGTTACGAGGATTCCCCAAACAGCCTAGGCGAAAAGCCAGAGCAGCCCATGCCGTTTTTCAAAAGACTGGTGTCAATATTTTTCGCACCCTTGTCGCTGATGAAAAACATAGCCATGTTTCCCCATTATTTTTCGCCCATAATGTATATGATACTGCTGGCTGTTCCCACGGCGCTGCTCTCCGGCGCGTACACCGCGCTGACCACAAAGGCCACGGCGAACTTTATGTTTGAAAAATATAACATTGTCATGCCGGACACGGCTATGTTAATGTCTGATAGTACAGTGCAAATAGTATCGCTTGTCATACAAATCGTCACCGTGCCCTTGGGCATAATAGCCTTGGGGGCGGGCGGCGCGCTGACGCTGTTTCTCCTGTGCAAAATCTTCAGGGGGCAGGCCAAGTACACGCAGTTGTTTTCCATGTTTCTGCACGTCGGGGTAATAAACATGCTGGGCACTATTCTCGTATATACATTAAGCGGCGTGACGCAAAATATATGGGACTACACCTCCCTTGCGCCCCTGCTGCTGGACAGGATAGACCTTACCTCTCCCGCGTACTACGTCTTATCGTCCATGTCCCTGTTCAGCCTGTGGGCGGCCGCGGTCCAGTGCGGGGGTGTAAAGGTCTTTAATATGTTCGGGTGGGTCCGGGCAGTAATAGTCACGGTGATTTTCTTCGCCCTTGGCCTGATGGTATCCCTCTCCACGGGGCTGGTGATGGAATTGTACATGGGATTTACCGGGGACGCCCTGTCCGGCGCGCTGCTTAGATAGGAGTGTACAGATGAGTACAAAGCGTAAATTATTGATAACCCTGCTGGTGATAATAATTGCCGGCGGGTTTGTTGCGGGGTCGGTTTTATTTAACATGTCCAGGACGAGCGTGTCCGACATTCCAAGCGACGCGATATATGTGCAGTCGGAAGCGGCGCATGTCGAGGAAATTATTACAAAAATAACCGCCCGCGGCAAAGTGGAGCTAATAGAGAAAACAGCAGTTTATCCGGTCACCGCGGCCAGAATAAAGGCCCTGCACGTCAAGGCAGGCGACCTTGTGGAACCGGGCCAGATTTTGGCGGAGTATGACGACGAATCGCTTAAGACCTACCGGAACCAGCTTGAGGACGCGAACCTGGCGCTGGACAACGCCAACTTGGCGCTTAACAACACAAAGCTGGCGCTGGACACGGCAAAACTCTCCCGGGACACCGCCGGCCTGGCGTTGGAAACCGCCAACCTGACGCTGGCCGCGGCGGCGCTTCCGCCGGGCAGGTCGGAGTTAAGCCAGGCGGAAAGCCAGATAGCCCAGGCGGAAAAGACGATTGTGGATGTAGAGGCGCAAATTAAGCAGCAAGACATTGCTATCGCGCAAATAAACGACACGATTGCCAGCGCGCAGAAGAAGCACGAAGACCTGCAAACCCTCTTTGACAGCGGAATAATCTCCAAAAGCGAGCTGGACGCTTCGGCAGACGCCTTGAAGAACCATCTTAATCAGCAGGAAACAGCCGAGTCTCAGCGCGGCACCTTGCTGTCGGCGCTTGCGGCCGCGGAAAAGAACCTGGCCACAGCCCGCGAGCAGTATGATTTTCTGCGCAACCGTCAGGAAGAACCGTCGTCCCAGAACTTAATAAGCCAGCGCCAGGTGCAGGCGGACCAAGCGCGTGTCCAAGCGGAGCAGGCAGAGGTGCAGGTGCTTCAGACAGAGGTGCAGGTGCAGCAGGCGGAAGTGCAGGTACAGCAGGCGCAGCTGCGCATCCGGCAGCTGACAAAGCAAATAGAGGATTTTAAAGCTCAGCAGTTCGCGGAAGCGGGCGGAACGGTGCTGAGCCTTAACGTCCAGGCCGGCGACATAACGGCCATTGGCCGCCAGATAATGGAGTTGGGCGATACGGATAACAGCAACATCAAGATAACAGCCAACATACCGGAATACGACATTGCTTCCGTCACCATCGGCCAAGAGGTTGAGATAACGGGCAACGCGCTTGGCAAAAGCGCGTGCCTGGGCACGGTCTCCAAACTCTCGCCCATAGCCGAGCTTAAGCAAGTTGGCAATTCAACGGAAACCGTCGTGATGATAGAAATACTTCCGGCAGAGGACGCCTCCGTGCTGCTTCGGCCGGGCTACACGGTGGAAACGGCGATAATAACGGACATAGCGCCCCAGGCGGTAGTTGTGCCTATTATGGCGGTAGTGACGGAAGAAGGCTCTAACTATGTATTTGTAATAAAGGACAAGTATAACGCAGAAAAGCGGACCATAGAAACAGGCCGTTACAGCGGGATATACGTCGAGGCGCTTGGGGTTGCGGAAGGCGAGCGCGTAATAGTAAGCCCGCCGGAAAACCTTACGGAAGAATCCCATGTCCGGACTCTGCAGGCGGCCGACCCGTCTTTGGAATAGGGGTGGCCGGCGTTGAGCGTATTCGAGAGTATAATATCAGCGATAAGAAACGTGCTGGCGAACAAACTGCGGTCCTTCCTGACGGTGCTGGGTATTGTAATAGGGATAACAGCTGTTATAATGGTAACAGCCATAGGCAGCGGTTTTCAAAACAGTACTATGGAGACCTTGGGCCGGCTTGGGGTTAATTCCATTGAGATAACCAACAAGTCCGACGAGTCCCTGCAAGACAGGGACCTCCTGCGCATAAAGGATTACGAAATAATAAAGGCCCATCCTAATGTGAAAAATCTGGCGCCCATGTGGTCCTCCTCGGGCATGGTTAAACTGCGGCTGCCCGGCGAAACGGAGGACTGCTACGTAATAGGCAGCAATTCGGAGTACCGAGCCATACAGGTTGTGGACCTTGTCTATGGAAGGTTTATAATAGAAAACGACGTGGAGAACAAGAGCAAGGTGGCTGTAATAGACGAAGCCCTTGCGGAAAAAGCCTTTGGCCGGACAAACTGTCTGGGTGAGACAATACACGTGACCTTTTGGTTTGGTACCTTGGAACTTACAGTGGTTGGCATAACAAAGTCCGAGACCTACAACGTGCTGTTTAATATTCCGTCCATGATATTTCTGCCGCACACGACCATAATGTCCGCCTATAACACGGACTACGTAGGGGTCTACTATGCCACGGTAAACGATCCGGAAACCATGGACCGCACAGCGCTGGAGATAGCGCGTCTGCTTGAAATAAGCCACGGCAGCGAGGGCAAGTACAATGTACAGAACCTTATGAAACAGATGGAGACTATAAACGACGTGCTGTCCGGCATAACGGCCTTTGTGGCTCTGGTGGCCTTTATATCCTTCCTTGTGGGGGGTATAGGCATAATGAATATTATGCTCGTAACTGTTACGGAGCGCACGCGGGAAATAGGCATCAGGAAATCGCTGGGCGCCACCAACACCAATATTATGGCGCAATTTTTGATTGAAGCCGTTATACTGACCTTTATCGGCGGCGTTATCGGCGTGCTGCTGGGTTATGCCGGCGGGTTCGCTCTGGGTGGTGTTATTGACACCACGCCGCAATTTTCCATGCCTGTAGTATTACTGGCTGTTTTCGCGTCCAGCCTGTTCGGCATAATTTTCGGCGTGTTTCCCGCCTATAAGGCCGCCCGTCTCGACCCTATTGAGGCTCTCAGGTACGAATGACCGCCTTGAAAGGTCAAAAAATTAAGGGCTTGGGGAGTTGCTCCATAGGCGCGAACTTAAGGAATGAGAAAGGTCAAAAGATTAAGACCAGTGGACACTTCACCGTTAGGGGCCTAACGACGGTTTGTTCGTTGGCCCCCAAACCCCGCTGGGGACTCGTCCCCGATAGTCGAACTTGCTCGACGCGGACCCCTTCTTCAAGTGCGGCGAGTGCGGCACTTTTCTGTAGGAGCGAACTGTGTTCGTCCGCGCCTACACACGCCGTATCCCGCATAAGAACGCTGCAATCTGACGCGCGAAAGATGGGTCAAGGGGCGAAGTCCCTTGCGGGGGTTTGGGGGCAGAGCCCCCAAGGTTTTAGGTTTTAAGATTTAGTTTTTAAGTTTTAAGGTTTAGTTTTTAGTTTTTAGTTTTTAGGTTTTAGGTTTTAGGTTTTAGGTTTTAGGTTTTAAGGTTTAGGTTTTAGGTTTTAGGTTTTAGGTTTTAGGTTTTAGATTTTAGGTTTTAGGTTTTAGGTTTTAGGTTTTAGGTTTATTTTTAAGGAGTGCTATTATGCCAAAAAAAGAGAGATTAGTTGTGCTGTTCTGTATCGTGTTCACACTTTGCGCGGGGGGAACGCCGTTAAGCACCAGGGGTATGGAGCTGTTCTACGACGGCTCCGCGCACGCTTATGAACAGGAACCTATATGGATGGTGGTAAACGGCCAGGAGCTTCAGGACTTGGCCATGCCCCCCGTCTTGTTTGAAGGCTCTACGCTGGTGCCCGCGCGGGACGTGTTCGAGTTTTTGGGTGCCAGCGTCTATTGGGCTGCCGAGCGGCAGGAAATACATATTGTGTATTATTCCTCCATAATAGTCTTGCAAATTGACAGTACCGCGGCCTTGGTAAACGGCCAGTCCATTGCAATGCCCATTCCGCCGAAATTAATAAACGACAAAACCATGATTCCCGCGCGCTTTGTGGCGGAGAACCTGGGTATGAAAGTCGAATGGTTCCAACAGCAGCGCGTCGTGGCTATTACGGATAGTTTCTATACCGGCCCGCCACTGGCGCTGGAGTCCGAAACCACCGAACGTTCTGACCTCGCAAGCAGCCAATGGCCCCCCGGTATCCCAACGCCCGAGCCTGTAGGCGGAAACCCGGCGGCCGGACCCTCTGGGACCGTAACGTCCGGCGGGGCGGAGGGCAGCATAGAGGTATTCGAACCTTATCCCACAGCCGCCCCCACGCCTCTACCGGCCCAACCCCCAGTTGAGGACGCGTCCGCCTATGCTGAAGCGGATTTCTTAAACCAGCATCATATCACGGAAACAGAATACCTGGACTTAGACAAGGAACCGCTGACCCAATCCAACGACGTGTCCGAATCTGAGATTCCGGCGCAAAGTTTCCCGGAAACGCGCGTAAGCGGCATAACCGTCCCCACCGGCGCCGGCAGAGACACCTATGTCATAAAGGCCGATTCCGCCATAAGCGCCATTAACAAGTTCGTATTATCGGACAACAGGCTGGTCATAGATATTTATAACGCCGAATGGAACATTAAATCCGAATACCTGACGCAAAGCCCGGCAGTGGCACGGATACGCACGGCGCAGAACACCGTGAAGCCGCAGAAAATCACCCGCATTGTGTTCGATTTAAATTACCCGGTGGAATATTCCGTTGGGATTTCCGACGATAGAACCGAACTGTGGGTAGACTTAGGCCGCAACTTTGTTACGGACGTACTGTTCAGCCAGGACGCGGAAAGCGACATACTGACAATTAAGACGACGGACATGCCCGCGGTGCTGGTGTACCCCACCGACGAGTCCAATAAGCTGAATGTGGACATCCTCTTGGCGGAAATGTCCGCGGAAGCGCACATAAACGTGCCTGGTAAATTTATCTCCTTTGTAAGCGCCGTACAAACAGAAGACAACATCGCGCGCGTCACACTGACCACAACCGCGCCAATGCAGTTTACCACCACTATACAAGGCACCCAGGCTATAATAAGGTTTTCGGCGCCCACGTACAAAAATATTACTTACGATAAGCAATCCGGCCTGGTCCGGCTGACAAAACATCCTGACTTTCCCATTAATATATCCGCCTTTACCCAGCGAGACCAATACTACAACCTTCAGTACGTGATTAACATGTCCGGCAATTACGAGTCCCTGTACGGCCAAGGCGAGTTTTACATCTGGGGCGACCGCGTGCAATCCGTGCTTATTCGCCAGGCGGAGGGCGGAACCGAGCTTGTGATAAACGAGAAGCTCATACTCGCCTACGACATTTATGAGGACGAGCAGTTCCTGTACATCCGGCCAATTTTGCCCAAGGAGCGCTACGCGCGCATTGTAATACTGGACCCCGGTCACGGCGGCAAGGACAATGGCACGGAAAGCCACGGCCTTGTGGAAAAGGAGCTTAATTTGGATATCGTTCTTAAGATGCTGGAACTGTTTGAAAACGACCCGTCCATAAAGGCTTACTCTACCCGTGTGACGGACGTGTACCTGGACCGTCCGCAACGGATTATTTTGGCCAACGAGACCGGCGACCTGCTGGTATCAGTGCACAACAACTCCGCCGACCGCAACAGAGTGCCCCACGGCACAGAGACCTACTGGCACCCGCATGAAAACGACGCGGAAGTGGGTTTGTCAGGCGAGACCGTAGCGCAGACCATACAGTCCCACTTGCTGTCCGAACTGGGGTCCCTGGACCGCAAGGTTAAGGTAAACGCCTTTGACATGGTTAATTTTACAACTATACCGGCCGCTCTTACCGAAATAGGGTTTGTCACCAACCCGGACGAGGCCGCCCTGCTGGCCCAGGACGCTTACCGCCAGCGGGCGGCGAGCGCGTTGTACCGCGCCGTAACGGAAATATTCCAGTATTACACCCCGAGGCGGTAACTTGACAAAACACCCGCAGGCAATTAAAGTATTGCTATGAAAGGAGTTTTCATATGAAAGAACTTAAAGGAACAAAGACAGAGGCGAACCTCCTGGCGGCGTTCGCCGGGGAGTCCCAGGCCCGCAACAAGTATACCTACTACGCCAGCCGCGCGAAAAAAGACGGCTACGAGCAAATAGCGGCGTTTTTTACTGAAACCGCTGACAATGAGAAGGAACACGCGAAAATATGGTTTAAACTGCTCCATGACGGCGCTGTGCCGGACACTATCGCGAATTTAAAGGACGGTATGGCCGGTGAGCATTTCGAGTGGGAGGAGATGTACGCCCGCATGGCCCAGGAAGCGCGGGAAGAAGGGTTCGAAAAAATCGCCTGCCTTTTCGAGGGCGTGGGGAAAATTGAAAAGGCCCACGAAGAACGTTACAAGGCACTGCTGGCAAACATAGAGCAGCGGCAAGTCTTCGCCAAGCCCGGCGAAGTGACCTGGCAGTGCGCTAACTGCGGCTTCCGGCATGTGGGCGCTTCCGCGCCTGAAAAATGCCCGGTTTGCGACCACCCCCAGTCATTTTTCCAAGTCTCGGCGAATAATTATTAAGATTCCGCAGCCCCCTCCCTTGGTGTCCAGTTGGAGGGGGCGTATATTATACGCGCGAACGAATACATTCTCCAATGTAATTGTAGGGGCGATGCGTTCGCCCGCCACGGCAAATTTCAGCGTCCGCGAGTATACCTGTGGTAAAGGAGCGAAGCAAGTGAGCGCGAATAATAAAGAACGGCTGACGGACTGGCACTCGGCTGTTTTCCAGGCCTATCATCCTGTATTTAAAAGGTATCTGGCTATTTTGATAATCACAAAAGAACATCAGCTGACCAGCCAGCCCTTGCGTATAGATATTCTTATTATAAAAAAGATTGCCGATATACCCATTGAAGCAGAAATAGGGGAAATATTCAGAGGCCATAACATTGTTGAGTACAAAGGCCCTGACGATTATATATCCAAAGCCGATTATTATAAGGCTCTTGGCTACGCGTACATTTATCAAGCGTTAGAAGGCGTATCGGTTGAGGATATGTCGCTGACTATTGTGGGAACGCGTTATCCCCGTAAATTATTAGACTTTATCGCAGAAGAACGGGAATTTACTGTCAGGGAGAAACACCCCGGCATTTATGTGATTGAGGGCGAAATTTTCCCGATACAGATAATTGAGACCAAGAAACTTGTGGGTGAGGACAATATTTGGCTGAAAAGTTTGAGTAACAATTTGACGGCGGTTGATTTAGCAGAATTATTAGAGGCGAAAACGAAACTTGGCGTAGAGTTCAAGATGGATGCGTATATGAACGCTATTTTTGAAGCCAACGCCGAGGTGGTAAAGGAGGTTAGGGCTATGGGCAGTTCCGCGTTGTTAAAGGTGCTGGATGAAATGGGTTTAATAGAGGAGTGGAAACAGGAAGGAGAGCGGAAAGGTATCAGGAAAGGCGTCAAACGTACTCTGTTGGTGATAAAGTGCTTAAAGAACAACATTCCAATAGAGCAAATAGCGGTTGAATCGGATATGCCTATTGAGGAAATCGAAAAGATAAAATCCGAATTATAATTGCCGCGAGGGACGTCAAAAAACCAACGCTTTTTACAAAGGCCGAGGTGGTAAAGGAGGTTAGGGCTATGGGCAGTTCCGCGTTGTTAAAGGTGCTGGATGAAATGGGTTTAATAGAGGAGTGGAAACAGGAAGGAGAGCGGAAAGGCGTCCGGAAAGGTATCAGGAAAGGCGTCAAACGTACTCTGTTGGTGATAAAGTGCTTAAAGAACAACATTCCAATAGAGCAAATAGCGCTTGAATCGGATATGCCTATTGAGGAAATCGAAAAGATAAAATCCGAATTATAATTGCCGTGAGGGACGTCAAAAAGCCAATACTTTTGACGCTCTCATGGTGCGTAAAAACCGAAGGAACTCTTTAAAACAGGTTTCGTCCCGTCTCTCCTAATCAAGCGTACTGGCCTTAATAGCAGCATGGAACAAGGGAACCACGGACGGCACACCGTAAATTACGGCGTAAGTTGGTTGGCACGCCAGCCGCGAAGGTAGAAAATGGCTTTCTAATCCGTGGGACAGCAGCCCGTAGTAGTGAAAAACCCGCGCAAATGGGAAGGAAATCCCTGTAATGGGGGTGGAGCGAAGGGAGTCTGTACAGGGAACATGTGGCCAGCCTGTTGAGGAAGCCGTAGGCAATCTGACTAAAACCATAAGCGCCAATCTCTGAAAGGAGTTGGTGCCGATGGCACAACAATTCGACTACCCAAAGACCGAAACAGAACTGCGTAACATCCGTGACGTGCTTTATGAGTCAGCAATCACACGATTCACCGCCAAGGCACACAGAAAAGTTGAAGAATTTAGGGAAAAGCTGGTTACCACATGCACCAAAGCAACTGTACAGATGGAGCGCCGTGTGCGGTGAAAGTCGCACGCACGGCGTAAAGTGGGGGAAAATCCATTCTGAATGCTTTTGTTATACTCACACACGAAAACATCTTCTAAAAATCTTTCAGTGTTTTCGTGTGTGTGCAACCAACAACCGGCGTGAAAAGTGCATTTCTTTTCGCGCCTTAGTATAGCTTCATCAATGAAAGTAAAGCGGTGGATTACCTATCACTATCCCTTAATATCGGGGCGTTCGCTTTGAATGAAACGGATGAAATCCGCGACAACGGATTTACCCCATCCGCTGTATTTTACCTTCTCACTGACATAAGCGCCAATATCCCAATACATCGAAATTAACTCGTGGTTTACAGCCCTAAAGGCGTCCTCGCGGGCGCGCTCGATTATGGATATAATTTCGCCGTACTCCGCGTGGTTTTTAGATGTCAATTCTTTGCTCATACCCCTGCCGCCTCTCCTGTTTCAGTAGCATTATACGTCCTTCGCATCTGCGGCGCACATTTTTCAACTACAGGGTCTATTCAGAGGTCAAAACATTAAAACCTTGGGGGTCCGCCCCAAACCCCGCTTGGGGCTCGCCCCCAGACCCCTTTTTGCGCTTCGCGCGCGCTCATTAGAAAATGTATTCGTTCATGAGCATAAACCTTGCACTTCTGGTTAGACACACTTCCGGCATATTTTTTCTTTTTTTCTCAGCATACTTGCAAGATTAGCGTATAAACATTATACTTTATAAGATGCATCTTTTAAAAAATCAAAAAAACAAAACGTATCACAGGAGGATTGTAAATGCATGAATTAAAGAACGCCGACCAAAAGTACGCGCAGCTGGACGAGTTCATAGACGCGCTGCCAGAAAAGGATGGCGCGCTAATCATGACGCTGCACAAAGCGCAGGAAATTTTCGGGTACTTACCCGCGGAAGTGCAAAACCACGTGGCGCACAAACTGCAGATTCCGGCCTCAAAGGTTTATGGCGTGGTAACCTTCTACTCGTTTTTCACCACAAAGCCCAAAGGCCGGTTCAAGATAAACGTGTGTATGGGTACGGCCTGCTTTGTGAGGGATTCCCAAAAGGTTTTGGATGAAATTACGAAGGAACTGCAGATTAAAGTAGGGGAAAACACTCCCGACGGGCTTTTTTCCTTGGACGCGCTGCGCTGCGTGGGGGCTTGCGGGCTGGCGCCCGTAATTTCGGTAAACGGTAAGGTCTATGGCCGCGTCAAGCCGGAGGATGTCCGCAATATAGTGGAGGAACATATGTCAATGGGAGGCAATGACGATGAGTAAGATAAAATCACTGGACGAACTGCGTAAAATTAAGGAAGCGGCCAAGGCATCCACCGACCTGCGTACAACAGGCGAAAACCCCGACAGGGTCGTACTCATGGTGGGCATGGCTACCTGCGGCATCGCGGCAGGCGCCAGGGCAGCCATGTCCGCGCTTCTGGACGAAATATCCAAGCGCAATTTGCAAAACGTGTCCGTAGTGGCCACAGGCTGCGTGGGGCTCTGCTACGCCGAGCCGCTGGTAGAGGTGCGCGTGCCCGGGCGGGACCCCATACGTTACGGCCATGTAAACGACGCGAGGGCGCGTGAAATTATAGATAAGCACATAGTACAGGGCATTCTTTTGGACAACGCGATTATTGGCCGGGAGGTGCCCAAAGGTGAATAATTTAAGGATGCATATCTTGGTATGCGGCGGGACGGGCTGCGTCTCCTCTGACAGCAAGGCGGTGCACGGGCGTTTCGTCGCCGAGCTTGCCAAGCACAAAATGGACAAGGAAGTCCAGGTTGTGACGACCGGCTGTTTCGGCTTCTGCGAACAAGGCCCCATAGTAAAGATTTACCCTGACAATATCTTCTATACGAAGGTTGCCCCTGCGGACGTAGAATTAATTGTCAAGGAACACGTGGTAAAGGGCCGCGTAGTTGAAAAACTCCTGTACCACGACCCGGAAAAAGGGACCAGCGAGGCGGAACACCGGCACATCCCTTTTTACAAGTCGCAAATGCGCATTGCGCTTCGTAACTGCGGCATAATCGACCCTGAAAAAATAGACGACTATATTTCCGTGGACGGTTACGCAGCCTTGGGCAAGGCTTTAGAATCCATGACCCCGGACCTGGTGGTGGAAGAAATAAAGCGGAGCGGCTTGCGGGGCCGCGGCGGAGCGGGCTTTCCCACGGGCCTGAAATGGGATGCCGCGAAAAAGGCCGCGGGCGCCAAGAAGTACGTGGTCTGCAACGCTGACGAGGGCGACCCTGGCGCGTTTATGGACCGGTCCGTGCTGGAGGGCGACCCTCACAGCGTGCTGGAGGCCATGGCCATATGCGGGTACGCTATTGGCGCGGACGAAGGCGTAATCTATATCCGGGCGGAATACCCGCTGGCTGTGGAGCGCCTGCGCATCGCCATCGCCCAGGCGGAAGAATACGGGCTGCTGGGCGGTAATATACTTGGTTCGGATTTCAGCTTTCATATAAGAATCAACCTTGGGGCAGGCGCCTTTGTCTGCGGCGAGGAAACGGCCCTGCTGAATTCCATACAGGGCAGCCGCGGCGAGCCGCGCACCCGCCCGCCCTTCCCGGCGCAAAAGGGCCTGTGGCTCGCGCCGACCAACAACAACAATGTGGAAACTTACGCCAATATCTGCCCCATCATTTTGAAAGGCGCGGACTGGTACAGCAGTATTGGCACGGAAAAGAGCAAGGGCACCAAGGTCTTCGCTTTGGCTGGCAAAATAAACAACGTGGGCCTTGTGGAAGTGCCTATGGGCACCACCATCAGGGAAATAGTCTACGGCATAGGCGGCGGCATACGGGGCGATAAGAAGTTTAAGGCGCTGCAGACCGGCGGGCCTTCCGGCGGGTGTATATCCAATGAGAACCTGGACCTGCCCGTGGAATATGAATCCCTGGCGTCAGTAGGCTCTATGATGGGTTCCGGCGGCATGATAATCCTGGACGAGGACGACTGCATGGTGAATATCGCCAAATTCTACTTGGAATTTACCGTGGACGAAAGCTGCGGGAAATGCACGCCCTGCCGCATAGGGAACCGGCGTATGCACGAGATTTTGGAGCGCATAACCCAAGGTAACGGCACAATGGCGGACCTGGACGAGTTAAAGGATCTGGGTGAAATAATCAAGGACTGCTCGCTGTGCGGTCTGGGCCAGACAGCGCCCAACCCGGTGCTCTCCACGCTCCGGTATTTTTACGATGAATACGAGGCCCATGTAAAAGAGAAGAAATGTCCGGCTGGAGCGTGCAAGAACCTGCTTAAATATCGCGTGCTTCCTGAAAAATGCATTGGCTGCACCCTTTGCGCCCGCAACTGCCCGGTTTCCTGTATTGAGGGCGAGCGCAAGAAAGCGCATGTCATTGATTCGGAAAAATGCATTAAGTGCGGCGTTTGTTATTCAAAATGCCCGGTTAAAGCCATTGTCAGAGATTAGGAGAGACGAGCGATGATAAATATAACAATAAATAACAATCCATTCCAGGTGGAGGACGGCAGCACTATACTGGACGCGGCGAAGAAGGCGGGGGTCCACATTCCCACCTTGTGCCACCTGGATATGCACGACTTTAAGATGGTAAACCGCGTGGGCACGTGCCGTGTCTGCATGGTAGAGGTAGAGGGCCGCAGGAACCTTATTCCAGCCTGTTCTACTGTCGTGGCCGAAGGCATGGTAATCCGCACCAATACCATCCGTGCCATAAAAGCCAGGCGTACCATTGTGGAACTGCTGCTGTCCAACCATCCGAAGGACTGCCTTATTTGCGAGCGGAACCAAAATTGTGAGCTGCAAAGCCTGGCGGCGGAACTTGGCATACGGGAGGTCAAGTACCAGGGGTATCAGTCCCACCACAAGAAGGACACTTCCAGTTACTCGCTGATACGTAACGCTGAAAAATGCATACTCTGCCGCCGGTGCGAGACCATGTGCAACGAGGTTCAGACAGTGGGCGTGTATTCCGCGGTGAACCGCGGCTTTGAAACCGTTATAGGCACAGCCTTTGACCTGCCGATGATTGAGACCGCGTGCACCTTCTGCGGCCAGTGCGTGTCCGTATGTCCCACCGGCGCCCTTACCCTTGTGGACAATACGGCGGAAGTTTGGGCCGCTATATACGACCCGGAAAAATATGTAATAGTCCAGACCGCGCCGGCTATCCGCGCGGCGCTGGGCGAGGTGTTCCAGATGCCGGTGGGTTCCAGGGTAACCGGCAAGATGACGGCGGCTCTCCGGCGCTTGGGGTTCGACCTTGTGTGCGACACGGACTTTGCCGCGGACCTTACAATAATGGAGGAAGCCAACGAGCTTTTAGACAGGCTCAAGAACAACGGGACGCTTCCTATATTGACCAGTTGCTGCCCGGCGTGGGTTAAGTTTATAGAGCACCAGTTCCCGGACCTGCTGGACATTCCATCCACCTGCAAGTCGCCTCACGAGATGTTCGGGGCCATAGCAAAGACCCACTATGCCCAGAAACTAGGCATTGACCCTGAAAAGATTGTGGTGGTTTCGGTTATGCCATGCCTGGCGAAGAAGTACGAGGCCGCCCGTCCGGAGCTGGCCTATGGCAAGAATTCGGCCTACGTGGACTACGTTATCAGCACGCGGGAGCTTGGCAGCATGATCCGTGAAGCAGGCATAACCTTTGCGGACTTGCCTGACGAGGATTTTGACAGCATCATGGGCGAATCCACCGGCGCCAGCGTTATCTTCGGGACCACGGGCGGCGTTATAGAGGCGGCGCTGCGCACCGCCGTTTATTGGCTTACCGGTGAAAAGCTGGATAAGATAGATTTTGAGGAATTGCGTGGTATGCAGGGTATCCGGTCGGCTACCATAGACGTGCAGGGCACGCCTGTGCGTATCGGAATCGCCCACGGGCTGGGCAACGCCCGGGCCCTTCTGGAGGCTGTGCGCGGCGGCGAGAAATATCACGCCATAGAAATAATGGCCTGCCCCGGCGGGTGTGTCGGCGGCGGCGGCCAGCCCTACCACGGCAACAACATCGAAATCATTAAGCAGCGGGCGGACGCCCTTTACCAGGAAGACAAGGATAAGTCCATACGCCGCTCTCATGAGAATACTGAGATTCAAAGGCTCTACGAGGAATTCCTGGAGACCCCGGGCAGCCACAAGGCCCACGAACTGCTCCACACAACCTACACCAAGCGGGAAAAGATTTAGCGGACCAAAAAGGAGCGCAAGGGCGGACATACCGCCTTTGCGCTCCTGAGGTTTTTGGGATTACTCCCACACGTCCAATTCACGGTTCTTAAAAAAGTATTTTTTGTCTTTTTCGCCAATTTCACGGATAACCCTGCATGGCGCGCCCAAGGCGACTACATTCGCGGGAATACTGTTCGTCACGACGCTGCCCGCTCCAATTACTGAATTATCGCCTATTGTCACGCCCGGAAGAATCTGAACCCCAGAGCCAATCCATACATTTTCCCCTATGTGTATGGGAATGTTGTACACATAATTGTGTTCCCGCAATATGGGCAGTATGGGATGGCCTGAAGTGGAAATAACTGCATTTGGCGCAATCATGCAGTTATTGCCCACATAAATATCCGTGTCATCTATAAACGTTACATTAAAATTGCAATATATACCGCTGCCGAAATGTACATGATGGCAGCCCCAGCTTGCGTGTAATGGTGGCTCAATATGACAGCCGTCCCCTATTTCAGCAAATATTTCTTTCATCAGCCGCTGACGCTTCTCTTGTTCCATGGGCCTGGTGGCGTTGAAATCGTAGAGTTTCTCCATGCAATTGAGCTGTACGCCCATTATTTCGGGGTCGTCGTAACGATATACCAGACCTTTCTGTTTTCTCTCGCTGCTGGTCATAAAAAATCCGCCTCCTATTTGTTATTCGTCGAATAAAACCCGAATGGGAACCTGTGCGGGTTGCGGTGAGTATCAAATTACCCGTGTCTATTTTGTAAATGAGTAACCAATCGGGCTGTATATGACACTCACGAAACCCGGCGTAATTGCCTTTTTAACGGGTGGTCGTTGTGCTTGGCAGCAAGCGGTTTTTCCTCAACAAGCGTCTGCAATACGTCATCTAATAAATTCACAGGCAGACCCCGTTTCCTGTATTTCCGATATTGTGCGGTAGGTTGCAGGGCTAACATTATCGGCTACACCTCGTCCGTTTCCGCGTCAATATCGGCGTTCATCTCCGCAACGTTTTTGTAAATTTGAGCTTTTATCTTTCCCCTTGCAATGTTCCGCGCCTCTTGCATTGCCGCCTCCGTTTCCGCGTTATAGCGCGGTTGTTTTACTTCAAAAGGCAAACCGCCTACAAGGAATGATTGACGCAGGAACATCTTAACCGCGTCCGTTATTGTGATACCGAAAACGGCAAAAAACTGCTCCGCTCCTGATTTCGTTTCGGGGTCAATATGAATGTATAAATCGGCACTTTTAGCCATAAAAAATCAACTCATAATTATTATAGGGTGCAGCAAAAAAATGTTGTACCATAAATTGGTGGATGATATTGCAGGTATGTCACAGATTCTTTTTGTTTATTGTTGTCTGAGCCACTAATGCGTGGAAACAAAAGTTCCAAATTATTGTGTTACAGATAGTGACATATTCACCAGATAAACCAATGACAATAAATGGTATAACAAAAATTTGCTGCATCCATCATTATACCCCATTGTGGAGACAAATGCACCACAATCACGAAATTTTTCTACCTGTGCAATTGCCTTTGGACCCTGCAATATGGACGGATTCTGAGTGCCGAATTTTTGCCTGTCTAAAATGGAATTCGCTGTTTGGGCCATTTTCAGTAAAAACCTATTGCGCAGGTCGAAAAATTTTGGCGTTTAATGTCGTTCGTCATTACTTACCAAAACCTTTGCTTAGTTTCTAAGTCCTTGGCCTTATTCTCCACCATCTGCGCCAGTTCCTTTTTGTACTCCCAAACTTTTTTACGCATGTCTTCATCAAGCGCGCCGATTATTTGCGCGGCCAATATGCCAGCGTTAGCCGCGCCGTTTATCGCCACAGAAGCCACGGGCACTCCCGTTGGCATCTGCACGATGGAATACAGGGAATCCAATCCATTTAACGCCGCGGTTTTAATTGGCACGCCTATCACGGGCAGCGCGGTAAGTGCCGCTATAACCCCTGGCAAGTGGGCCGCCCCGCCCGCGCCTGCGATTATGACGGCCAGTCCGCGTTCCTCCGCTTTCCGCGCGTATTCCGCCGCTTTATTCGGCGTCCTGTGGGCAGAGGCTATAACCATTTCTATGCCCACACCAAAGCGCTCAAGCATTTTCGCCGCCTCTACCATTACCGGAAGGTCAGAATCGCTTCCCATTACTATGCCTACTGTGTACATTCGTATACCTGTTAACTAAAACATTATAGAAATATATATTTTAGAGTTTCCCTATTTCAACGTGTCCCATTTCGCCGAAGCTGCTATGGTTTGGTATAACACTCCATAGGCGTAAATTCCCGTGTTATACTCACACACGAAAACATCTTCTAAAAATCTTTCAGTGTTTTCGTGTGTGAGCAACCAACAACCGGCGTGAAAAGCGCATTTCTTTTCGCGCCTTAGTATAGCCCAGGGTACACATCAATAATCGCTTTAGATAGTCGGGCTTGCTCGACGTTGGCGCTAAATTATTGATATACTCTAACACATTTATACCTTGAATATTTTACGTGCCAAAGGATTTAGACGCTTGGTTTTCGCTGTCTTGCCTTTCTTGGCACAACCGCATCTATTCTAGTTGTCAATGTCCAGTTTAGAATACTTATCTATTTTACATTGACTTTTGAAATAAGGGAAGGCTAATTTAGAGCCTATCCCTTAATAGGCAAGAATGCTGATTTGCGCCATTTCAGTGTTTTAAAATCCAGTATTTAAGCCATTCTGCTTTATTCAGGGATAAGCCCTAAATGTATATATTTTTATACATTTCTATATTTTTACTTTAATTTAGTTAACAGTTTTCACCTCCTTAGAATGAGAGAGTTTCCATGGAAACTCAAAACCCTTTTGTCGAGCCAACTTGTGAACCGTGGATAACTTTATCGCCTCCACAAAACGCTGAGCATCATCTCACTCTTCCCTTTATTTATTAACAAATGACGTATTTCTCACCCAACCGGCTAGTGGTGTATCCGTTTATAAATCATAGTAGGGATGGACCAACGGACAAATCACCGCAACGGACAACCCACCGCAACGGACAACCCACCGTTAGGGTTCGCCCGCGGCTCCGCAGTATTTACGGTTAAAACTATCGGCCAAAAACATTTATTTCTCCTTTAAAATATTGCTGGATACACCACTAGGGCGTGTTTGAAAACTCCTTAAAATGCAAAATTTCAAGTAAAAACGCTCCAATTTTGCGCTAGAAGCTAGTTTTCAAACAGACACTAGGTTAAATTCACCCAAGGCGAAGCCGCCTCAGAACTTATTCAATGTCCGCACACCGTGCTTCCTACCCTTAGCCCCGTTCATGTAAAACGGATTTAACAACACATTGTTTATTATAAAACGCAATACCAACTTTATAAACAGGAAGATTAGTTCCCAGTCCGGCCCAATACTTCCTTTCATCAATTTGCTTTAGAGCATCATCTGCAGCAGATTCCATTAAATGCTCTTCTTTGGCAACTTTCAATTCAAAGATAATATAATACTTAGGCATTTTCACTAACAAATCGTACCTGCCCATCCCGGATTCACGGTTAGAAATCGTTTCAAATCCCCGGAACGAAAGCATCCCCAGCAACAAGTTGTGATAATTGTTTTCATAATTATCTTTATAAATATCGTAATACGACAGCTTCGTTATAAGAAAATCTCCGAGTAATTCAGCCAAAATCGCGCTATCTCGTATATTATCGAGGGCTTTTGTTATGGAGTTATCGTATCCGTCAAAAATATGCTGCAAAATAAACCATTTCCAAATATCCCGTAATTCTGCGTTGGGAATGTACAACTCGCACAAGTACCCAAGCCCCCGCTGTATATGACTTTTGTGCGACAAATACCCCGTCTGTACAGCTAATCCCCAAAAAGCCGAGGGGCTCTTAGATAGTATATCTTCCGCGCTTAGTCTAGGTTGAACAGGGAATATGCCGGAACCTTCCTCCAATATCTGATTTATGGAATAGTAATCATCTTCCGACATCAGGGTCTTTAATTCTGTCATAGCCCCACTCAGGCCCCAGTAATTATCAAATTCATGAAATGCCAAGTACGATGTCACGGAATAAATATTATAAACCTCAGAGTTACCGACCCTAAACCCGTTATACCATTCCCTAACCTTCCCTCTTTCCTCAATATCAGGGAAAAGCTGGGCGACTTCCTCCTCCGTAAGGCCAAAATCAGTATCGAACTTACTCGGAGTAAACACATCATACACCGTAACATTATTCAACCCGCTAAAGAGGCTCTCCTGCGCAATACGATTTACCCCGGTTAAAACCGCCTTCTCCAGAAATTCATTCCCCTTCAGCGCCGAAGATAATACATTCCTCAGCCATCCTCTAAAATCCTCAAACCCAGAAGTCCCCGCGCTATTCATGAACAAATTGTCATACTCGTCAATAATAATGTAGGGCTT
>JAISYE010000137.1 GCA_031297485.1 Clostridiales bacterium | reverse complement strand
CGCAATATCGTAGGGGCGGGGTCAGCCCGCCCTATAATCTGTTGGCATTGATTTTTTCAAGTAAAAAAAATTCGTGATTTTTTAATCAACATATGTTATTATAGTTCAACACTCACTGGTTTTGCAACGTTTTGCAGGTGAGTGGGAAAAATTTCTTTTGTCTTTGTGTTATACTAAGGCGCGAAAAGAAATGCGCTTTTCACGCCGGTTGTTGGTTGCTCACACACGAAAACACTGAAAGATTTTTAGAAGATGTTTTCGTGTGTGAGTATAAGGTGTGTTTGAAAATTCCTTCGAGGGCGAAATTTCGAATGAAACCGCTGCAATTTCGTGCTGTGCCGAGCAAACTCGACTATCGGAATCCAGTTTTCAAACACGTCCTAAGTCTGAAGGGAGTGAGTTTATGCTTACTATTTGTATTGTGCTGTTCTTGCTGGCTATGCTGTTTCTTGCGGCCGAGCTGCACATACCGGGGCTGTCGCCCTGCGGGTTTATTGGCGTGGCCCTCATTATCGTCTCAATGGTACTGACAGTTGTGTACGTGCCCTTCGGCCTGGTTATTATAGCGGGCGAGTTGGGTGGCGCTTGTGTCTTTATCATGGCGTTGTACCGCTATATAAAGCGGCGGCAGCTTTACGGCAAACTGATACTTGACGAGACGCTGGGGGTCGAGCCATCGGAAATAGGCAGCCCGGAGTCGTTAATCGGCAAGACGGGCGTTACCAAGACCGCGCTTAAGCCGGTGGGTAAGGCAGACTTCAACGGGGCCACCCTAGAGGTTTTCGCGGACGGGGCGTATATTCCGGAGAACACAAAGGTCAAAGTGGTAGAGAGCGGCAAAACCAAGATAATTGTTAAGCGAATACCCGAACAGTAGAGTGCGGCGGCTATTTCCAATTTGAAGGAGCGAATGGTATGGACGGTTTAATGCTTAGTGTGTTTGTAATTGTGGCGGTATTTATACTGCTGTGGATATTTTTAAGTTTTGTGCCTCTTGGATTATGGATCTCCGCTATGGCCGCAGGGGTGAGCATCAGTATTTTCACGCTTATAGGTATGCGCCTGCGCCGTGTGAGGCCGGACCGGATAATCAAGCCGCTGATACGCATACGCAAGGCCGGGCTTGAGATTTCCATAAACGCGCTGGAAGCGCACTTGCTTTCGGGCGGCCGGGTAGACAACGTGGTGGACGCGCTTATCGCCGCCCATAGGGCGGACATGGAGCTTTCCTTCGAGCGCGCCGCGGCCATAGACTTGGCTGGCCGCGATGTTTTTGAGGCAGTGAGCATGAGCGTCACCCCGAAGATTATAGAGACGCCCTGGATTTCCGCTGTGGCCATTAACGGGATAGAGGTTAAGGTCGTGGCAAAGGTGACTGTCCGCACGAACATCGCGCGGCTGGTCGGCGGCGCGGGTCAGGAGACCATAATAGCGCGCGTGGGCGAGGGTATAGTCACTACGGTGGGTTCCTCCAACAGCCACAAGGAAGTGCTGCAGAACCCCGACCGCATTTCCCAGACAGTGCTTAGCAAGGGTTTGGATTCTGGCACGGCCTTTGAAATTCTATCAATAGATATAGCGGACATAGACATTGGCCGCAACATTGGGGCGCAGCTGCAAATCGAGCAGGCCGAGGCTGACAAGCAGATTGCCCAGGCTAGGGCCGAGGAGCGGCGCGCTACCGCTATTGCCCACGAACAGGAAATGAAGGCCCATGTGCAGGAGATGCGCGCCAAGGTTGTGGAGGCCGAGGCGCAGGTGCCCCTTGCCACTGCCGAGGCGCTTCGTTCCGGCAGGCTTGGCGTGTTGGATTATTATAATTTGGAAAATAGAAAGGCCGACACCAAGATGCGCGACAACTTGGGGAGTTTGAACGTGGAAAACGGCGTCTTGGGGTTCGGCGGTAAGGGGTAAGTATGAAAGAAACTCTGGGGCTTTTAAAATTTAGGTGGCTGGGTCGCCCGGTTTTTGTTAATTTGTCGCCATCCTGTTATTATTAGGTAAATAGTCATCCAAGCCTCGCCTCGGATGTGGATTATTTAGCGGTAAAATTACCATCGGGCGGACGGACCCCATAGGCGCGAACTTAAGAAAAAAATAACCAGTCCCTTTTACGTCGAGCAAGCTCGACTATCCTTAAAAAGGCTGTACCTGCATCAAAAGCGCTGCGTCGAGCAAGCTCGGCCGGGGCCGGAACATCCGGTATCGGGGACGAAATCCCCAGCGGGGTTAGGGGCCAGCGAACAAACCATCGTTAGGCCCCTAAGGGTGAAGTGTCCGTTGGTCTTAATCTTTTGACCTTCACCAAGCCTTAAGTTCGCACGTGTGCGGGCTGACACCGCCCCTGCGATACACACAATATCCTAAGGCGTGTTTGAAAATTCCTAAAAGCGCGGAATTTCGAATAAAACCGCGGCAATTTCGCGCTGGAATCCAGTTTTCAAACACGTCCTAGGGGCGGATGGCAATCCGCCCGCTCGGGATGATTGTCATCGTCCCATACATTTTGTCATTCTTGTTTTTGCTTAAAAGCGCACAGTATGTTATTGTCCCGCGATACTCGAACGCAGCTCGGCTATCGCTGGACGGGTTTCCGTCTGTGGCAGGCGGTCTCGCGCTTTTACTTGGCCCGCCCCTTTTTTCGTACAATGCGCCGCAGGTGATTCGCCAAGCGCATAGCCGAGCGCGGCTTGACTATGCCCTCGACTATCAAGTCCCTGCGAGCCGTCCCTTCATCCTCTGCCGTTTCTCGCCTTCTGCCTGAAACGGCTGTATCTTTTTCTATTCTAAATTGCATCAGATGATTTTCTTTACGGATTTTCCTTGGGCCATTATGTTATTTGCATAGCCAGCCCTGTGGAAGCGGAGCTAATAGCGGTCGAGACCACGGATTACGTTATCGAATGTGCACCTTGGTAGTGTTCGCCGCCCTTGATTACATAACCGGTATAATCAAGGCAATATTCACTAAGACGCTTTCCAGCCAAGTCGGTCTAAAAGGCATAATTAAGGAAGCTGTTCATATTCATATTGGTTGGCGTGGGTCACATAATGAACAATCCCGACCAGCTTCAGCTGGAACACGCGGGCTTAACCGTCAAGTGGCGCGCCCACAAACCCCCAGCGCCCGCATAGTTCATGTGGTGTCGGTTGAATAATTTCTTGTGGCAAATTTATATTTTCGTCATTCCTAAGGGCACAATTCTAACCACAGGCACGGAACTTAATAGACTTCATCGTGAGGCCTTTACTATATAATCTCAATATGCTATTATATTGACCGCATATTGTGAGAGGTGATAACATGCGAAAAACTTTTACATTAAGACTGGAAGAAGAGTTCCTGGAAAAGCTGCATTATATTTCGGAGCTTGATAAACGGTCTGTTAATAATCTCCTTGAAGTTCTAGTTGAAAAATCTATCCACAACTTCGAGAAAGAGAACGGGGTAATTCAACTGGGCAAGGGGAAAACAAGAGAGGAAGCGGCAAAAAGCTGACGCTTTCTGAGATTTTTAAAGGGGAACAGCTTTCGCGAACCCTGTAACGCGCAATCAAAGGAGACCCTTGCGCAATGGAAGAATTAGTTATATCCAAACAGGATACTAACCGGCGTCTGGACAAATTTTTGCAGCACAGCTTAAACGCCGCGCCGAAGAATTTCATCTATAAGATGCTGCGCAAAAAGAATATTCTGCTAAACGGCGGGCGCGCCAGCGGCAGTGAACTGCTTAACGAGCGCGACCGCGTAACACTGTACCTGTCCGAGGAAACACTGAGGCGCTTCCGCAGGGAAACAATCCCGCGGCCATGCGGCAGCCTGAATGTGTTGTTTGAGGACGCGCATATTCTAATTGCGAACAAGCCCGCCGGCGTGCTGTCCCAACCGAACGCCGGAGCCTTCGGCGGAACCGGAACATCCGGCGGGACCGGAGCCTTCGGCGGAACCGGAGCCTCCGGCGGCGCCATAACCGACCAGCTGTTGCGCTACCTGTACACTAAAGGCGAATACACCCCCAGCGGTTCGACGTTTACGCCCGCAGTCTGCAATAGACTGGACCGGAACACCAGTGGTATAATATTATGCGGAAAAACCCTGCATGCCCTGCAGGCGCTTAACGCAGCTCTAGCGTCCCGGTGCTGCCATAAGTTTTATCTGGCTGTCGTGTGCGGGAATCTGGAGACTGGCGGCGTTCTAAAAGGACACCTTTTAAAAGACAGCAGGGCCAATCGGGTTGAAATCTCTGCCAGCGCCTCCGGTGACTCCGCCGCCGAGGTTATTACAGAATACACGCCCTTGCGCGTAAAAAACGGATTCTCCCTGCTGCGCGTGAAACTCATCACTGGGAAATCACACCAGATACGCGCGCACCTTCAATCCATCGGGCATCCCATAGCCGGCGACCCAAAGTACGGCGACTTGGCGGCCAATAGGTTTTTGGCACAGCGGTACGGCATAAAGCGTCAAATGCTCCACGCGCACAGCGTCCGCTTTGCCGCCATTGGTGAACCCCTGGCCTATCTTACGGGCCGGGAATTTTTCGCGCCGCAGCCGGAAGAATTCAGCAGGATTCCTTTTTTAGATCTTTCAAAATTTGGGTGAAAGCAGGGGTGTTCGACACTTGCTTTCTTGCCGCTTAAGGTTGAACCCTAATATGCAATCTATTAAGGCGTGTTTGAAAACTCCTCAAAGCGCGAAATTTCGAATAACACCGCTGCAATTTCGCGCTGGAATTCAGCTTTCAAACACGTCCTAGGGTTATCCGAGACTCACTCGGATGTGGATTGAAACGACGTAACAGTCAAACGGGCCGTAAAGGCAAGTAATCCCGCCGCGCAGACCAGAAGGGCGTAAGGCATCACCGAAAAGGAAACGCGTGAGAAAACCTGGCCGAACAGCGGCGGCATTAATGTGGTTCCAGTATAGGCAAAGGCCATCTGTAACCCCATTGTTGCCTGGGCGTTTTGCTTCCCGAAATAGATAGGCGTTTGGTGCAGCATGGCCGGATAAATAGGCGCAAGCCCAAATCCGACGAGCATCATGGCGATTATTGTAAATATGACGGGCAGAGGCGGCAGCATAAGGGCAAGGCCCGCGATAATAAGAATCGCGCCAATGCGAATAAGGGCTTCGTTGCTAAGTTTTATGGACGCGAACCCGCTAACCATGCGTCCGGCCGTAATTCCCAAAAAAAACAGCGATACCCATCCCGCCGCGCTTTCCGGGGGCATCCCCTTCATCTTCACCAGATAACTGGCTGACCATAGCATCATGCAGGACTCTATGGATGTATACATTAAAAAGGTAAGCATAGCGAAACTCGCGCCCCTAACCCTAAGCGGCGCGAGCAGCCCATAGGCCGCGTTGCCGCTCCGCCTTCCGCCCCTGTGTCCGGCAAATGGGCTTTCGTATTTTTTCCACATAGGTATTGAAACCAAGAGCAAGGCAGTCAAGGCAAACTGGATAATGGATATGCTGGAATACCCCCTTCTCCATGTGCCGCCCCACTGTACCAAGGCGGATATCAGAACGGGGCCCAGTACGGCGCCGACACCCCAAAAGCAGTGAAGCCAATTCATGTGTCTTGCCTTGTAATGTTCCGCCACAAACCCATTCAGGCCAGAATCCACCGCTCCGCCTCCAAGGCCGAGGGGAACAGCGCAGGCCAGCAGCCATACAAACGAAGGGGAGAAAGAAAACCCCATCAGCGCGGCGGCTGTCATAGCGACGCTTACGGCCGTGACCCGGCCTGTGCCGAACCGTTGGATCAGCCGGTGCGAAAGCAAGCTGGATACAATAGTGCCGCCGGATATAATTATGGAAACAAACCCCGCGTTCCCTACCGGCACCCCAAAATCCACATTCATAATAGGCCATGCGGAACCAAGCAAGGAATCCGGGAGCCCCAAGCTGATAAATGACAAATAGATTAATGGCAAAAAAAACATATGTTCTTTCCTCCTTAATAGGTTAGAATGTAA
>JAISYE010000136.1 GCA_031297485.1 Clostridiales bacterium | reverse complement strand
TGGCGCAATGGATGTTTACATCCCAGATGATGCTGATCATCTTCTTATGCTCATGGTTCACTTATATAGAAACCAAATGTTTGGATTTCATTTTGTATTATACTCACACACGAAAACATTTTCTAAAAATCTTTCAGTGTTTTCGTGTGTGAGCAACCAACAACCGGCGTGAAAAGTGCATTTCTTTTCGCGCCTTAGTATACATGGAATCGCGAATACCTTATCATGCCTTTCAGCCGCGTTTCGTCTGGTAAGATGATGTGCGCGCAAAGGACGCTGTTTCCCTTCGGCGTCCTTTGGCCTGTAAATCCGTTATCATCCGCAAAAAAAATAGCCGCGGAAAGGGCCACCTTTCCACAGCCGCATTAAAATTACTTAAATTGAGAAGTATCCCTTGGAATTACCGTTAAAAACATAGTAGCACCTGCCTTCGGCAGGTTTGCAATACAGTTCCAGGGTTTTCAGCGCCGTAACTTTATTGCCTTCGTTCTTCCAAGTTTCTTTGGCGGTGTCAATAAGTTTTTTTTGGTCTATCTTTTTGTCCTCCCACTCAAAATAAATATTTTGCGTCAAGGCCATCCCTCCAGTATTATTTAATGACAGTTCCTGATATACCGCGCCGCGCGTAAAATTCCCGACGGTAGCTTTGCCCGCGGCGCTGTAATGACAGTGTCATAATACTATTTTTGCACTTCCGTGTCAACAGCGTTTCCCTTTAAAACGCCGCCGGCCTTCTGAGGTGAGGCTTCATCCTTAGCCGCGGTGTCCTTGCCGCCCTGTTCGATCTTAGAAATCGAAATTTCATACGCTGTCTTTTCCAAAACCTCGCCGGTCTCCAGCCGCTTTTGATACTTGCGGCTCTGCATCCTGCCCCATAACATAATGTTGTCAGACACAGCCAGCTTTTCAGCGAAGCGGGCGTTGCGCCCCCAGGCGATGCAGGGGATGTAATCCGACTTATTATACGAACGGTTTACCGCGATTAAAATATCCGCTATTTCACGGCCCAGCGGAGTTGTCCGGTAGACCGGCGACCGGCAGATATAACCGTTTAAGAAAACCTCGTTGGGGCTTTTGCCGCCTGACGGCGGGCCGTTAGGCTCTGTCGCAAGCTCGCGCACAAAGAGTGTCAGCATAAGCTTATTTTTTTGATCCGCAGCGACAAAATTATTATACGAACGTATCTGGCCGCTTATGACCACATACGTGCCAACCGGCAGCCGGTCCTTATCAATCAACCGTTCAGACACTGTGGCGGGTATAAGGTCTACCGCGTCGCTTAAACGCGGTATTTCTATTGTAAAATTATAGAAACCTTCGCCGTAAACTTCGTGGCTCCATATAAACTCCGACGCTATCCTGCCTGAAATATTTGCCTGGTTGTTAAACAATCCGTTTGTTGTTTGCATAACCATAACTCCCCTCACTAACTTTAGCCTGCGGTATACTTATTCTTATGAGGAGAGCGTTTATTTTATACTTCTTTTCTTCATGCCCGCGTCTCTGCCCGCGAAAGCATATTATGAAGCGCCGTAAGCGCAAGAAGGTAGCTATCAGGGCCAAACCCGCATACTTGTCCCGCGCAGGCCGGTGCTGTTACGGACTTATGGCGGAATTCCTCGCGGCGGTATATGTTTGACATATGAACCTCCACCGCGGGGATATCCACCGACGCAAGCGCGTCCCTAAGGGCGTAACTGTAATGTGTCAGCGCGCCGGGGTTGATTATTATACCCGCCGCTTTCTGAAAACATCCCTGTATGCAATCAATAATTTCTCCCTCATGATTCGACTGAAAAAACTCAACCGACAACCCAAGGCGGGCCGCCGCGTCCTTAACGCGGCCGTTTATTTCCTCCATGCTTAACGCGCCGTATACGTCTTTTTCGCGTATGCCTGTAAAATTCAGATTAGGCCCGTTTATTATCCATATTCTATTCATATTTCACACCTAACGTCATTCTGTCCGTTGGCGTTCTATCCGTTTGCAAGTAATTCCGCGCATTTGACTATTTCACCCGCTATGTGTTCCAGAGTGCTGCCGCCGCAAGAGATAACACGGTGGGCGCAGCGCGCGTAAAGGGGGGCGCGTTCGGCCAGCAGGGCGCGTATTGTTTCCATTCTGCCGCCTTCTGTCAGCAGCGGCCGGGTGTCGTCCCCAATTGTGTTGGCGTATATATGCTCCGCCGAAGCCTCCAGGTAGAGCACTAAGGCCGCGCTTCGCAAAAGCGCCGCGTTTTCCTCGCTTTTTACCGCGCCGCCGCCCGTGGATATTATCGCGCGCCGCAGCCCGCAGGCGTATTCTAAAGCGCCGCGTTCTTGAACACGAAAATATTCTTCCCCATATCTGTGAAAAATATAGGCTATTGTCTGTCCGCTTTGCAGCTGAATATACTCGTCAATGTCAACAAACCGCCAACCCAGCGCAGCGGCGGCTATTCTGCCCGCGGAAGTCTTCCCGCATCCCATGAAGCCGATAAGAGCCACATTATACCGCGTCACCTTTAAATTTTCCCCCGCGCCTTAACCTATCCTGTCCGCGGCGCCGTGGCGCGGATAGCGCCCGACTATAACCGCGGCCTTTGTTATGGCTGCCACTATATCTACGTCGAACTGCTGCTGCAGTTTGGAAAGTTTAGTATACAATTCCCCTTTATGCGACACAACATATTTCGGGGGCAGCGAATTAAGCGCTATAGCCGTTATATCATACTGGCACGCCTCGCACTTGCAGGCGTTTATTTCATCCAAAATGGCCGGAAGGACGTCGCTAACGCAGTCCTCCATGTAATTCTTTATTGCAGGCATTCTAAAAACCTCCTTAAATGTCAACCTCAAGCGCCCGGCGTTCTGCTGAAATCGCAGCAGGAATCTGTACAACCGCATTTATCCGCTGATTTGTAGTTGGCGCACTTAGAATTAATACAGCACTCATATACTCTGCCGGCGCCCAAGTTTACTGTCAGTTTAATCTCCAGCCCGCCCTTCGCCAGCATTATAGTGCAGGGGTCGTTGGTCATGCCCCGGGGGTCGTATCTTACAATTTTATCCGTTCCGCGCGTTCTAACAAATTTTAACACAACGCCGTTTTGAAAATAAGTCTTGCTCTCTGTCCTTAAAACACCAGCCGTATCCCTGGCGCGTATTGTATAACATTCGTTGTACTCGTCAAACACAATAACGCGCTCCCGTCCTTCCGCCACGGCAAGGCGCTGGGCCCGCCGCAGATTGTTCTTTAAAACCGCCGCTTCCCTGCGCAAATAGAATTTGTCCACACTGCGGACGAGAGGCGCCGCGGCAGCCGCCATTATTAATATAACCGCCAGCGCGACAACCAGCCCGGCCGCCGAAAAACCCTTATCGTTCCGCATTACAGCACGGCCGCAATGCTTACCGCCCTGTTAAACATAAGGTCCGTGCAGTTTCCGTCCTCCAGCTGGACAATGGGCGAGGAAAGACGGTTTCCGTTTATAAATATCACCCTGGCTTTTTGTCCGTCAGTAAGACGCACATTCCTGTCCAGATAATTATACGCTATATGTTTCAAAAAAACCATAAGAAATTCTGTATCTAATTTGCCGTAATAATTTTGTTCAAACTCTTTTATGGCGCTGAAGGGGCAAATCGTGTCCCTGTAGGGCCGCTCTAGATTCATTGCCTCATATATGTCGCATATGGCGACTATTTTTGCCATAAGGCTTATATTGCCGCCCATAAGGCCCTTGGGGTATCCCGAGCCGTCGATGCGCTCGTGGTGCTGCAGCACCGCCAGCTTAACCTCGTCCGAAAAAGGCTGGTTAAATATCATCTGAAAACTGTGCTGCGGGTGCTTGCGTATTTCCGCAAACTCTTCCGCCGTCAGCTTGCCATGCTTTGTAATCAGCGTTTGAGGCACCCTCGTCATGCCTATGTCGTGCAGCATTCCCGCCGCCACCAGTTCCTCCATATCCTCCCGGCACAGATTAAGCCACTGGCCAAACAGCATACACAATAGGGCAACGTTTACACAATGAGCGTATGTGTAAAATTCCCGCTGCTTTACATAATTTAAAAAGGAAAATATGCTGCTTTTGTGCGGGAGCGTATCCAGAACAGGCCGCAGCACTTGGCTTAACGTTGCGGCGTCTGTCTTTTCACCCGTCCCTATTGCCGCGAGTTTCTGTTTCAGCCTATCCTCTGTTTCGGTATAAACTTTTTTAAATTCCGGGAAATAACTTTGTTCTGTTTTCGATAAATACAGGGCCGCCGCCCGCCCGGCGGACGCGTTTTCTTCCTCCTCCGGGCCGACCTGCACCCACACCGCGCTTTCTGACGTTCCCGACAGCGCGCCGATTTTGTCAAATTCGCGCCTGGCTATTTGATACTGCTTAAGTTTCGTAATGTCGCCGCTGCTGACCACCTTATCTTTCTCTACTAATACTTCGCCGCTCAGCTCACTGGTAACGTCCCGGGCGATTATCATGTTCTCCTTAAGTTCGTTGAGTTTTACTGTTATTTCTTTAGGCATGATACGTTCGTCCCTCCTCATTTCTTTTATCAATTATAATCTTTTCGGCTTTTATGTGTCAACGGATTGACGTGTCTTTATCTCCGGGCGCGTGTTTTTGGGGGGGGATTGCGCGAAAACTTTCCCGGGGCTATAATTTAAGCGTTAGAAACAACACGGCAGGAGTGATATAAATGATAATAGACTTTCATACCCATTGTTTTCCGGACGCCCTTGCGCAGCGGGCGTTAAGCGGGCTTTCGGAAAAAGGCGGAATACCCTATCTGCACGGCGGCACATTCGCGGCCCTTAAGGAATACGAAGGCGCACGCGGCTGCGACGGATTTGTTATACTGCCTGTGGCGACTAATCCCAAGCAGGCGCCGGCAGTAAACCGTTTTGCCGCAGCATCGCAGGACAAAAGCCGCCGCGTTTACGCCTTTGGCAGCGTACATCCGCGTCAGCAGGATTTTCGTGAGGAGATCCGAACAATTAAGGAACTTGGGCTGTCGGGCGTCAAGCTGCATCCAGAATATCAAGAATTTGACGCTGACGATGAGAATATATTTCCGGTATATGAGGAAATTTTCCGGCATGAGCTTCCCCTTATCTTTCACGCGGGCGAGGACATAGGCTTCACGACTCCTTTGCGAGCCGCGCCGGACAAGATTGCCCGTGTGGCGGGACGCTTCCCGCGGGGAACGATAATCGCGGCGCACATGGGCGGCTATCCGCATCCGGCGCAAGCCGCCGAACGGCTCCCCTACCCTAATGTATACGCGGATGTGTCTTTTGTGGCCGGCCGGGCGCCGCGTGAGGGATTTGAAGAAGCCTGCCGCGCGTGGGGTTATTCCAGACTGCTGTTTGGCAGCGACAGCCCGTGGCACGACCCCGCCGCCGGCATTGCGGCGGTTAACGCCCTTCCCTGTTCGGAAGCCGAGCGGGAGTTAATTTTTTACAAAAATGCCCTTAAAATATTGCGAGTATAGCGGGAGACGGTAATGAAAATATATAATTGGACGGATAAAAAACTGATTGACTCCGACTGCGCGGCCTGCCTGCCTGAAAACGCCGACCTGCTGATATTGTGCCGCGCCGGCGAGGTGCCGCGTCTTAAGCAAACCTTTGGGTGGGACGAGAGCACTGTACTGGAATGCACGGACCTGGACGAGAGTGTGCGCTATACAGGGTTTGACGGGTATGATTTTGTCAGCCTTGTTCATATTGAGATGAAGGACGGCGAAATTATACAACGCGAAATAAACCTATATTTCAGCAAACGTTACTTGGTGCTGGTAACGCCGGAACACAACAGCCGGAGATTAGGGGCGCTGGAAGCGGGGATTCTCGCGGCCGCGGAGGAACATTCCGGCGGCATATACCGGCTGTACTGCCTGATTTTCAGCGGCTTGACGGCGGATTTTTCCGACACGCTGGAGGATTTAGAGGACGAAATGGAGGCGCTTTCGGAAGCCGTCACACTCGGTCTGGAAGGGAACCAAATTGCGGAAATAGGTCGGCTGCGTAAAATAGCGTACACCACAAAGAAACTGCTGCGCGCGCTGTCCTATATTGGCGGCCAGATACTGATGGACGAAAACGAGCTGATTGATAAGAAGCAGGTACGGTATTTCCGCAATATAGACACGCGCCTGAAGAAGCTGTACGATTTTGCCGAAAGCCTGTACGATCTGAGCAACGAACTGCTGTACACCTACGACAGCAGGCTGGCTGCCAAAACCAATGACACGGTAAACAAACTGACTCTGATTACCCTGTTCTTTGGGCCGCTGACTGTTATAACCGGCATCTACGGCATGAACTTCGACTTCATGCCGGAATTAAGGTGGCCCTTGGGTTATCCCCTTGTCATTGGGCTTATGGCGGTTGTGTGTTTGGCGCTGTATATTATTTTGAAGAAGAATAAATGGATGTGAGACGCGGGGGAGGGGGTAATATTTGGCGTGGAGAACCTTGGGGCCAACGAACAAACCATCGTTAGGCCCCTAACGGTGAACTGTCCGTTGGTTTTAAGGTTTTCATGTTTGATAAGTGAATATACGTCTGAGTGTACTTTGCCGATAAGTTCTTTGTCGTTCATAGCCGCCTCCGTGTCAGTCAATACCGTTGTCTCGGTCTTTGTTCTTCGATGGCGTGATGTTTGCCTTGTCTGTGTCCGCCTGTTTTTTCAAGTCGCGCAGATGTCCGAGGAAATCAGGTTTCTCTTGTTGCGGCGCAATCAGACCGCCCCATTCCGCAAGCGTCCGCAGGGCTTTTACCGTATCGGCAAAGCTGATTTCGGTGGCATAGGGGTTCTTCTGCTGATACCGTTTCCACAACGCCGCCATCTGCGCGTCTTTGCCGATTCGCACAAGTGTCGCCGCCACATTGTAAGGCGTGTACAAGTGCGTTGAGCCGCGCTGTTTACTTGTGTTCGCGATAGCGGCGGCAAGCGTGGAATGGTCAATCTTATGCCTGTGTGTCTCGGTAAGTATGGCGACATCATAGAAATCTTTCATCCGCGTAGTCAGTGTGTTCAGATTGATAATAGCTTCAAGTTTCTCGGCGAGAACGGTTTCCATGTTATACTAAGGCGCGAAAAGAAATGCACTTTTCACGCCGGTTGTTGGTTGCTCACACACGAAAACACTGAAAGATTTTTAGAGATAGT
>JAISYE010000135.1 GCA_031297485.1 Clostridiales bacterium | reverse complement strand
GGGGTCTGCGTCGAGCAAGCTCGACTATCGGGGGCCAACGAACAAACCATCGTTAGGTCCCCAGCGGGGTTTGGGGCAGAGCCCCAAGGTCTTAAGGTTTTCATGTTTAGCAAATGTATTCGTTCGTGAGTATAATTAATTCGTCATTCCTAACAAAAATAAAAACCCACGCGACCCCCCGCGTGAGCTTAACCCCCCTTTTGCGCGTCAATCGTAGTGGCGGGCGAACACAGTCCGCCCATACAACTTCTCCGCATTAATTACATAATTTTTCCGGCAGGTAATCCCACCGGACCCCGTTTATGCTTTCAGCTTCCCCCAACGACAAGTAACCCAAAAACCTAAAGCCATTAAACACAAGGTATTTTTCACTGGACAACTCAAAAACAACCGTATACGCGACATCCTTAACAGTCTTTCTCTGATATTCTGTTTCGCGCAAATACTCGTCCGACTTAACACCAAGTGTCCCCAACGGCACGCCCGCTTCCTCCAGGCATATAAAGCCCTCGCTCGGCTTGGCGGGCGGACCGCCTGCGGCACGCATGTATAACAGCATAACCGCAAGCGTTACTACAAAAACCGCCGAATACTTTTTCATGTTACCTTCCCCCGTCAGCGGACGAACACAGTTCGCCCCTATAAATAACCGTACAGGTTCGCGGGTCTTATGTATGGACTGGCTTCCAAAATTTGCGGCGAACCCGAACCGCGCCCGCCCAATCAAAAAGCCTTGCGGCTGCAGTTACCGCAAGGCTTAATCTTCAAGTCCTCTCAGGTAACTCAGCCATCATAGCCACACAATTTAAATATTGCGGCCTTAGACCTGTAGTTTTGCGTCCCATCTTTTAAGACGGTTTGCCTTTTTCTGCTTTTTATCATTGTTTCAGCACTACCAACACAACAGCTTCCCCGTTTACGTCCCACTCCTTGCGCAACCCCTCACCGCGCCTAAAGCGGTTTTGCCCCCTAAACCGGTCCCAATACTGTTCCTTGGTATCTGCGATAATTATATCGTCCGCAAGCACTTCAGACTTAATAGTAAAACAAAATTTTTTAAAAATTTTTTCTATCAAATCGCTGCCATAATAATATACGGTTATCCTGCCGCAAACGTCGAAGTCCGCTTCCTTGCGCATGGACTGTATTTTGGAAATAAGCTCGCGCACAAAACCTTCCTCTATAAGCTCGTCTGTAAGCTTGGTGTTAAGGGCCGCGGTTATCTTGCCGCTTGTTTCCAGCGCCCAGCCTTCCAGCCGGGCTGTCTCCACAAGCAGGTCGCTCTCCGATAGCCGCACTTCCTTGCCGTCAACCTCAAACACCAGCTCGCCGGCGCGTTTCAGTTCCGCCATAAGTTCCCTGCCGTCGCTTTCAGCCAGTATCCGTCCTATTTCCGGCAGCAGCTTCCCGTAACGCTTGCCCAGGGTTTTTAACTGAGGTTTAAATTTATAAAGCGCCAAATTTTCCACGTCGTCAACAAAACGCACTTCCTTAACATTCAGCTCGTCCGCCACAATGTCGGTATAGGTCCGCAATTGCGAGGGCGAAAGGCGTCCGCCCGCTACCAGCAGTTCGGCCACAGGCTGGCGGTTCTTTATGCCGGCACTGTTCCGCGCGGCGCGGCCCGCCGCGACTATGGCCAGCACAGTATCCATGCCGCATTCCAGCTCCGGGTCAATATACGCTTCGCAGACTTCGGGATAATCGCACAGGTGCACGCTTTCCGGCGCAAGGCTGTCCTGTTTGGCAACAAGGTTGCGGTAGACCGCCTCGGATATGAAGGGCACAAAGGGCGCGGCAAGTTTCGCCACCGCGGCCAGCACTGTGTACAAGGTCATATACGCGTTTATTTTATCCTGCTGCATACCGTTTCCCCAAAACCTGCCGCGGCCGCGGCGCACATACCAGTTGGAAAGTTCGTCCACAAAGCCGTTAAGCGCCCTGGCCGGCTCTGTCAGTTTATAGGACGCCAGTCCGGAATCGACTTCCTTTATAAGCGTATGCAGACGCGAAAGTATCCAGCGGTCCATTACCGCCAGGTCCGCACCCAGCTGGTGCTCCGCCGGGTTGAATTGGTCGATGTTGGCGTACAGCACATAGAACGCGTATGTGTTCCACAACGTACCCAAGAATTTCCGTGACACTTCCTTTACCGCTTCACCGTAGAACCTGTTGGGCAGCCAGGGCGCGCTGTTAACTATAAAATACCACCGCACCGCGTCCGCGCCGTATTCTTCCATAGCTTCCATGGGTTCTACGGTGTTGCCGATGTGCTTGGACATTTTCAAACCGTCCTTGTCCAGTACATGCCCCAGCACAACCACGTTCTTGTAAGGGGATTTGTCAAACAGCAGCGCGGATATGGCCATAAGCGAATAAAACCATCCACGGGTCTGGTCCATTGCCTCGGATATAAAATCCGCGGGGAAACGCTCCTCGAACCATTCCTTGTTTTCAAAGGGATAATGCCACTGGGCAAAGGGCATTGCGCCGGAATCGAACCAACAGTCAATAACCTCGGGCACACGCTTCATTTCCTTCCCGCAGTCCGGGCAGCGCAGCCGCACCTGGTCTATATAGGGCTTATGAAGCTCTATATCCGCGGGGGCGCCGCTCATTTCCCGCAGTTCCGCCACGCTTCCCACGCAGTGAGTATACCCGCACCCGCATTCCCAGATAGGAAGCGGCGTGCCCCAGTAACGCTCGCGGCTCAGTCCCCAGTCAATCACGTTCTCCAAAAAATTGCCGAACCGCCCTGTGCGGACATTGTCCGGCAGCCAGTTTACCGTATTGTTGTATTCCATTAGTTTATCGCGCAGAGCGGACATCTTTATAAACCAGGTGTCCCGCGCGTAGTATAACAATGGGGTGTCGCAGCGCCAGCAAAAGGGGTAACTGTGTTCGTGCTGGATTTTCTTGTACAGTTTGCCGTCCATATTAAGGGCCTTGACTATATGCGGGTCCGCGTCCTTTACAAACATGCCGCTCCAGGGCGTAACGCTTTCCGCAAACCGGCCCTGTTCATCCACCAGCTGCACAAAGGGCAGGCCGTACTTGAGGCCCACCCGCGCGTCGTCCTCGCCAAAGGCCGGCGCGATGTGCACTATGCCTGTGCCGTCCGTCAGGGTCACGTAATTGTCGCAGCAAACGTAGAAGGCACCCTCCGCCGGCGCGTCGAACCGGAAGTTTTGTCCCCGGCTGTGCAGCGGCTCGTAGGCGAGGCCTTCCAGCGCCGCGCCCTTAAAGGTTTCCAGCTTTTCGTAACCGGAATATCCGGCCTCGCGGGTGTCCAGCACGCTGTCAAGCAGCGCCTCCGCCAATATATACTCCTCATCCCCGCAGCGGACTCTGGCGTAATCTTTATCCGCGTTAACGCACAGCGCCACATTGGAGGGCAAAGTCCAGGGCGTGGTGGTCCACACTAGGAAATACCTGTTTTCCGCGTCCGCCGCTTTAAACTTGACAAAGACCGATGTTTCCCTCACATTCTGATAGCCTTGGGAAACCTCGTGGCTGGACAGGGCCGTTCCGCACCGGGGGCAGTAGGGCACAACCTTATGGCCCTTGTACAGCAGCCCCTTGTCCCATATTGTCTTAAGCGCCCACCACACGGATTCTATATAGCTGTTATGATAAGTCACATAGGGGTCGTCCATGTCCGCCCAGAACCCCACGCGCTCGCTCATCTTCCGCCATTCGTTCTCGTACTTCCATACACTTTCCTTACATTTTTTTATGAACGGCTCCACCCCATAGCGCTCTATTTCCGGCTTGCCGTTTATATTTAATAATTTTTCCACTTCCAGCTCCACCGGAAGCCCGTGGGTATCCCACCCCGCCTTGCGCGGAACCTGCCAGCCCTTCATCGTGCGGTAACGCGGCACAAGGTCCTTTACCACCCGGGTTATTATATGCCCTATATGCGGCATTCCATTGGCTGTCGGCGGCCCGTCGTAAAACACGTACACCGGCCCGCCCTCGCGCTGCTCTATGCT
>JAISYE010000134.1 GCA_031297485.1 Clostridiales bacterium | reverse complement strand
ATAACCAAGGGTAAGGTCCAAGGTAAGGTCGAAGTAGCTGTAAAGATGCTTGAAAAAGGTTTTCCAATAGAACAGATTGTGGAAGTTACAAATCTGCCTGCGGGGAAGATTCAAGGCTTACAGGCTAACATGGCCAAAAGCCTGAACCCGTAACGAAACCAAGCGAACATAAGGAACGCGGCCTGCTGTGCCCCATAGACACGAACTTAAGAAAAAAATAAACACTCCTTTTTTTAAAAAGGCTGTACCTGCGTCAAAAAGCGCCGTACTTGCCGCTCTTAAGAAGGGGTCTGCGGATGAAATCCCCAGCGGGGTTTGGGACAGAGCCCCAAGGTCTTGATCTTTTGACCTTACCCAAGCCTTAAGTTCACGCAAATGCTGCCGCGTCCCTTGTATTAAATAGCTGAATTTTACATTCTTAAATTAAGCGCATAAAAAAGTTTGGCGTGGAAAGATTAAAGACTTGAAGGGGGAATTGGTTTGAATTGTGACGAAGTGTTTTGGGATATATTTAAAAAGAGCGGCTCGATAGACGCGTATGTGGGGTACTCCCTGTTTAAGCGCTTGAGGCGGGTGCCGCCGGGCGGCGGTCCAGCGGCATGAGCACAGTAAAAGTGCGGGGAGTGGTCTTGAGGGAAACGCCGGTAGGCGAGTCAGATAAACTAATAACGCTGATGACTAAGGAGCGCGGAAAAATATCGGTATCCGCCAGAGGCGCGCGCAAAACAAAAAGCAAGTACCTGGCGGGTACTCAGCTTTTTACATATTCGGATTTTGTGCTCTTCGATGGCAAACACTTCTTTTCGGTCACGCAGATTGATATAATCGAGAATTTCTACGCCGTGCGTTGTGAATACGATAAGCTGTGCTGCGGTAATTTATTTGTCGAAATGTGCGATAAGTTGATATTGGAAAACATGCCCTGTGAGGATGTTCTGTTTTTGCTGCTTAAGGCTCTGCAAGCCCTGGCCCAGGGCCGTATGCGCGCCCAGCTGGTCAGCCGCGCCTTCGAGTTTAAATTTATGCAGCTTAACGGCTACGCGCCGGAACTGACGCGCTGCTCCCAATGCGGCGGTCCGCTGCCCGACTATGGACCGGGCTTCGGCAGGTTTGGCCTGCTGTGCGAGGATTGCTGCCCAGAGGAAGAAAATCCGGGTGTAATACGTATATCTGTTGAAACCGTGAGTGTTATCCGCTATATTTTAAGTACTGACACCAGCGATTTGTTCCGCTTTAATGTACAAGGGCAAACAGCGCGGGAACTGCTCGCCGCCTCTGTAATATTCATTAACGCCCACGTGGAGCAGAGAATAAAAAGCATATCGTTTTTGATAAATTTAGGAGGTTAGAACAATGGACAGCGAAAAAATGAAAGTGCTGAAAATGCTGGAGGAACATAAGATTACGGCCGAAGAAGCCGCCCGCTTAATGCAGTCCCTGGGAACCGAGCCGTCCGGCGGGGTTAGTTCCAGTGTGACCGGACCGTCCGGCGGGGCTGCGGATACAGTCCCCGTGTCAAACAGCCGCCCTTCCGACGTGGCCGGACCGTCCGGAGGAAGTCCAGCGCCGCGTATAGACTTTGAAAACTTCGGCGCTGAAATGGGCCGGAAGTTCGATTCATTGGCGCGTGATTGGGAGCCGAAGCTGAGGAAAATAACGGAAAAAGTAGTGGAGAAAACCGTGGCAGCGGCGGATAAAATCTCCCGAACAATCGCGGAAGAATCCGCGGCCTATGCCGCGAGGACCAGCGCCAGTCCAACGGGCGGCTCTGTTACAAGTTCGGCTTTTTCCGCGGACGGCGGCGGAAATTTTGACGCGTCGGTCCTGCCGGGCGACGAGTTAAGCCTGGAGGGGTTTAACGGTGATGTGACCATAAGGGGCTACAACGGCGATAAAATGACAATAAAGGCCGTGTCAAAGTCCGCGCGGCCCGGCGTGTCCATGCGGCTGGTCAAGCGCGGCAAGAAATATATGATAGACTATGACCCCGGAGACTTTGAGAAGATGGCCTTTGACGCGCTGATACCGGAACGGATGTTTTCAGCCGTTAATATTTCAACTTCCAACGGATTGATTTCGGTTACAAGTTTAAAAAGCGCCAACGCGCGCATAACTAACTTTAACGGCCCGATACACGCCGAACGGGTAGATTTCGCCTATATGGAGATGTCGTCCGTAAACGGCGCGGTTACTGCGCGGGACACGGAGTTTGACGCGTATTCCGATTATGTATGGAACATAGAGACCAGTAACGCGGAGATTTCCGCGGGCTTGCCGGTGGGCGCGCGGCTGGGCTACCACGTGAAGGTGAGGGCCACTCTCGGGAGCATAAGGGTCGGGCTTGGCAGTCTTAACTATATCGGCAGCGACGCATATAATATTGAGGCAAAATCAATTGGCTACGACACCGCATCCAAGCATGTCAAACTGGCCCTTGAAACCTCCAACGCCGAGGTGAGAATCAACTGACACACAAAGTACTGCATTCGCGAGTGTAAAAGGGGGAGGATTTATGAGCACAGCGCGGAAACAGAAACAGAAACCGGCCAATACGGGCGGAGCGCTTGTAAAGATAATCATGGCGCTTAGCGCGCTGGCCGTGGCGGCTTGTGCAACCCTGGGCTTCATGTCATACGAGGTGTACCAGCAAATGCTGGGCATAGTAAACGCGGATACCATATACAAAAATATTTTTGTCAATGGCATTGACGTGGGCGGGCTTTCAAAGGAGCAGGCGCTGGGGAAATTGGAGCAAGCCTTCCAGCCGGAGCTGCGCGCGCGGACAATAATAATCGCGGATGGCCGGCGTGAAAAAATCCTGCGGTTTGAGGACTTTGACGCGCGCTATGATTTTACAGAGGCCGTAGATATAGCTTATAACTACGCGCGGCTGGAAACGCTGCGGGAACGGTACGGAAAAATAACGGCGCTGAATGCCGAGCCCTATAAATTGACAGTCGAACCGCAGTACAGCTTTGAAGCGGGTAATATCCGCGGTTACGTGGACACGTTGGCGGAGGAATTGTACGAACCTCCGGCAGACGCGGATATAACCCGCAAGGACGGACGCTTTATAATAACGGATTCCCATATAGGCCGGCGCATGGACCCTGAAAAAACCGCGGAGGGCGTTTTCGCGCTGCTTAAGGCGCGTCAGGGCGGCGTCGCGGCCGCGGTAATGGAAGAACTGCCGCCCGTATATACCGCCGAGGATATGCGAAAGGCCCAGAGCCTTATCGGTACCTTTTCCACAAATTTTTCAGGCGGCGAAAGCGAACGTAATATGAATATATTTACAGCGTGCGCTAAAATAAACGACACAGTGGTGTATCCCGGCGAGATTTTTTCCACAAATGACGCTTTCGGCGAAATGACCTACGCGAACGGCTACAGGCCGGCGCCGACTATTGTGGGCGGCAAGCTGGTGGACGACCTGGGCGGCGGCGTCTGCCAGGTGTCCAGTACGCTGTATAACGCTCTGCTCTATGCCGAACTGGAAATTGTGGAGCGTCAGAACCATTCCATGAAGGTGGGATACCTTGATTACGGCTATGACGCTACTCTGGCCGGCAACTATATTGACCTTAAGTTCTGTAATAACACAAACCTGCCGGTGTGCTTAGAGGGTAAAATATTGGACGGTCATACGGTGCAGGTTAATGTCTACGGCTATCAGGAACGCCCACCAGGCCATCGGCTGGTCTTTCAAAACGAGCTGGTGGAAGTGGTGCCTCCGGGCGATGATCTGCTGGTAGAGGATACGACCCTGCCCATGGGCCAGCGTGTGGTGGAAAAACAGGCTCGGACAGGGTACCGCTATAATTTGTATAAAATAGTCTACGAAGGCGACGTGGAAGTGGCGCGGACATTGGTGAACAAAAGCTATTACCGTCCGGTAAAGGCGGAAGTGCGCGTAGGCGCCGCGCCCGAGGATACCATGTTGGGAATGTTGGAGTGAGGTAGGGAAAATTATGCGAGTAGGAGTGGGATATAGTGATAACCCTAATACGCCGGCCGCTGGTAAACAGGCGGCGGAAGCCGCGCTGACGCGGGCCGGGCTGGCGGGACCGTGCGACCTTGTGTTGCTGTTCGCCACCGCCCGCCATGATCAGCGGGTTTTGCGGGACTCTGTGGCGTCTGTGACAGGGCCCGCGCGGATATACGGCGGCGGCGCTGTAGGGATTATTACAAACGAGTTTTTCGGCTACGCCGGCGACCAGATCGGCGTGGCCTGTATATGGCTGGAAGGCGCGCGCTGCGACGTGATTATTGACGACGGGCTGCTGGAAGGCGAGGAGGAAACCGGCGTAAGGCTTGGCAAACGTCTGGCCGCTATGGGCACGACGCCTCGATCGCCTGTTATGCTCTTTTACGACGCTATTGACCGCACGGGCGGCGACGTCCGTATGAAGATGGCTACATGGCTGCTGGCCGGCCTTCAAAAGGGCCTGGGCTTTTTTCCAGACTTAACCGGCGCGGGAATAATGGGCGACCACGCGTGCAGTCCAACCAGCCAGTGGACCGGCGAGGACATGAGCGAACACTGCGCTATGGCGCTGAAATTTTCGGGCGACGTGCGTATTGACAGTGTTATTATGCACGGCTGCCGGCCCGCCTCTCAATATTATACGATCACTAAGGCCGAAGGCCCTGTAATATTAGAAATAAACGGCAAGCCCGCCTTGCGGTTTATGGACGAACTCCTCGGTTCTTCCATTTCAGTGGACGAGTATCCGTTCTTTTTGCTTTTCGGAATAAACCGGGGTGAACGGTGGGGCGAATACGACGAAAACAACTATGCCAGCCGCCTGTGTCTGGGCATTGACAAGGAACGGGAAGGCATAGTCATGTTCGAGCCGGATATGGTTGCGGGGACAGAGTTCCAGCTGATGTACCGCTCCTTGGATTTGGATTACATGCAGCCCAAAATAGAGGGTATATTTGACAGGCTGAAAGGCCGCAAGCCGGTTTTCGCCATGTATATCGACTGCGCGGGGCGGTGCGCGGGCTACGGCGGTATGGATATAGAGGACGCTGTGGCGCTGCGGAAGATTGTGGCGGACCGCGTTCCGCTGCTGGGTCTGTATACGGGTGTGGAAATAGCGCGGATAGGCGGGCAGCCCAGAGGCTTGGACTGGACAGGGGTGTTCTGTCTGTTTTCAGAAAAAGACCCGGCCTCAAGGGACGAAGCGGATTTTTTAAACGATACCGCCGTGTCCGCCTGGACTGGGGACGGCTCCTGCCCCGGCCTTGCGGGAACGGAGAAAATCCCTCTGGAGGCGCTGTTGAGGATTTCCGAGCAAAACGCGGCGAAGATATTGGCGCTGGATACTCAGTCCATAGCTATACGCCACGAACTGGAGCAGAAGCGCAGAGGCTTCAGCCTGCTGGCCGAGCTTGCCGTATCCCTGCGGCATGACGTGGTAGGGTACGAAAGCGTGTTCGTCCCTGTAGCCCAGCGCATTAACGCCGCGCTTAACATGCAGCGTACGGTCGTGCTCGCGCCGGATAACAGCGGCTTGTATATGCCGGTCGTGCTCCAAGGCTATTCCGCGGAGGAAAAGGCGGCGCTGGCCGGCCTGCGGGTAGCGCTGGCTCCGGAACTGCTTGACCCGGCCACCCCGCAATTAGTTACCGGCGCGGACCCGCCCGATAAATTGCCGGAGCTGCGGAAAGCCTTGCTCCTGCCCTTCCTCATATCCTCGCCCGTAATATTGAAAAACAAGGTTGCGGCCATACTCATAACAGGGCGAATGGTAGAGGCCGCGCCGTTTTTCTCGCGGCTTGGGCGCAGCGACGTGGAAACCGTGCAGGCGCTCAGCGCCCTGCTGGCGTCCGTGCTGGTAAGCCGGAGGCTGGCGGCGGAGGAGGAACGCAGCCGTATTATGCTGGACGCCATGCCTATGTGCTGCGTCTTTTGGGACGAGCACGGCAACCTGACGGATTGCAATCAGGAGGCGCTGCGGCTCTTTGGGCTGGGCAGCAAGGGCGAATTTTTGCGGAGGTTTTACAAACTTGCGCCCGAATTTCAGCCGGACGGGCGGCCATCGGAGAGTACGACCCGAGAGCTTGTGCTTAAGGCGTTTGTGTCAGGCAGCGAAAAGTTCGAATGGACGTATATGACGTCCGAGGGCGGTCTTGTGCCATCCGAGGTGACGCTGGTGCGCGCGCCCCGAGGCGAGGATTACATCATGGCGGGTTATATCCGCGACTTGCGCGAACAGCATCAGGCGCTGGCGGGGCTTAACGAGGCGCGGGAACTGGCGGAGCGCAACGCCCGGGCTAAGAGCGAGTTTTTGGCCGCCGTAAGCCATGAGATACGCACGCCCATGAACGCTATTTTGGCAATGGCCCGCGCGGTATCGGAAATTGAGACGGCGGCGCGTCAGCAGAATCTTATTGAACAGGGGTTAAACTCTGTCCGGCTTTTGACTACCGCGCTGGACAGCATACTGGATTTCTCGCGTATCGACTCCGGACAGCTGACTTTGGATATAACGGATTTTTCCATACGTGGCATGGTTGAGAATATCGCGAAAATGCTGCGGAGCGAGGCCGAGTCCAAGTCCATAACCCTACGGACAGAGGTGGCGCCGGACGTGCCGGATGTGTTAATAGGCGATTTTACCAGACTGGAGCAGGCGCTGTTTAAAATAGCGGCCAACTCTGTTAAGTTTACGCAAGCCGGCGGCGCGGAAATACGGGTGTTTGTGGGAGAACCGGACATGTCCGCCCAGGGGCAGGAGAAGGTCAGGGTTATATTTGAGGTGCGCGATACAGGCGTGGGTATCAGCGAAGAACAGATGAGCGCCATATTCACGCCGTTTACCCAAGGCGAAACCGTTTATACCAGGAAGTACGGCGGCCTTGGCATGGGCCTGGCCATAAGCCGCGGCCTTGTAACCCTTATGGGCGGGGAAATAACCTGCGAAAGCCAGTTGGGGCAGGGCAGCGTGTTTTCTATAAACGTTCCCTTGGCTGTGCCTCAGGACGACAGCCGGACGGAAGCCGACGCTGAGGAGGGCGGTTTTGACGAGCTGGCGGGAATGCGCGCCCTTGTGGCTGAGGACAATGTTATTAATCAAATGATTGTGGAGGAATTGCTGTCTGTGGTGGGCATAGAGGTCATTATAGCGGAGAACGGCTTGGAAGCCTTGCGGGAATTAAAGAACGGTTTCTTCGATGTGGTGCTGATGGATATTCAAATGCCGGAAATGGACGGTCTGACCGCTACGGCGCAAATCCGCGCCGACCACAGCTACGACGATATGCCGGTACTGGCCATGACGGCCAACGCGGCGCCGGAACACCGCGAGGAAAGCCTTAAGTGCGGTATGAACGACCACCTGACTAAGCCCATTGACGTGAACGAGCTCTACAGCGCGCTGAAACGCTACGGCAAACGGAAAAGGCGGGAAGGGTAACTAAGGCGTGTTTGAAAATTCCTAAGAGCGCGAAATTTCTAATGAAACCGCTGCAATGATAGTCGAGCTTGCTCGACGCTTCGCGTTGGAATCTAGTTTTCAAACACGTCCTAAGGATTGGGGAAGGTCAAAAGATTAAGACCAACGGACAGTTCACCGTTAGGGGATCTGCCCCAAACCCCGCTGGGGACTTTGTCCCCAGACCCCTTCTTAAGGGCGGCGAGTGTCTAATTGGAACCGCGCGCAAAGCGCAAGAGGGGCTGTGAACGATTCCTCATACGGGCCAGAGTTTCTAACGGTTAAGTGTCCGTTGGTTTTAAGGTTTTAGTGTTTTGGCCTCTGAATAGACACGACAAGTATATTAACAATAAATGTCAAACAGATAAATTGTTTGACAGGGAACCGCAAAGCGGTTATAATATATAAAACCGTGCAAGCTGGGGAGGCGGCGGTTCCCTGTTACTCGTGAAGTCCGCCATAGCGAGGGTGATGCCTGCCATAGGCTCCTCTCTTGTGAAGTCTGCCCCATGTAAGCGGTGTTGACGGTTGAGTCTTACGCAACGGGCGTTCGTGAACCGCGTCAGGTCCGGAAGGAAGCAGCGCTAAGCGGAATTGCGCGTGTGCCGTAAGGGCGCTTGGCCAGAGCTGGCTGCGTGGGTTACGTTTGGAAGGGAGTGTCAACGGCAGGCGCACGGTTTTTTTTATTTGCCGTTTGTAAATAAGGTTCTTTCAAAATTTAGGTTCTCGCAATTTTGTCGTATATCTACTGCGTAAACACATGTGTTTAGTCATACGAGTCTCGCTCGGATGTGGGTTCTTAACGGTGAAATATCCGTTACAAAGTAAGCCGAATGCTTAAGCATTCGGCTTACTTTTACGCATTTTACGCAAAACAGATTTTCCCGTCTGAAACAGTCATGTTCACCAGGTCGCCATCCTTAAACTTTCCATCCAAAATTAATTCGGACAAGATGTCTTCCACCTCGTTCTGAATAGTCCTGCGGAGCGGTCGCGCGCCGTAGGCCGGGTCGTAGCCCTTTTCCGCTATATAGTCCACGGCGCCGTCAGAAACCGTAAGCTCAATACGCATGTTCTGCTTTACGCGGCTTCTGACCTCCTCCAGCAGCAGCTTGGTGATTTCCCTGATGCTCTCCTTGGAATGGGCATGAAATACAATAATGTCGTCTATGCGGTTCAAAAATTCCGGCCGGAAAATAGTCTTTACCTCGTCCATGACGCCCTTCTTCATAGTCTCGTAGGATTTCTCCGCGTCCTCGTTGGAAACAAAGCCCAGCCGTTTGGGAGAGATTATGCTGCGCGCGCCCGCGTTGGAGGTCATAATAAGCACGGTGTTTTTAAAATTAATCTTGCGGCCTTGGGCGTCAGTTATGTGGCCGTCCTCCAAAACTTGCAGCAGAATATTGAACACATCCGGATGCGCTTTTTCCACCTCGTCGAATAGGATTACGGAGTATGGCTTACGCCGTACCTTCTCGCTGAGCTGCCCGCCCTCGTCGTAACCGATATAGCCAGGCGGCGAGCCTATAAGCCGCGATATACTGTGCTTCTCCATATATTCCGACATATCCACCCGGATTATGGCGTCCTCGCTGCCGAACAGCACTTCGGACAGCGCCTTTGAAAGCTCGGTCTTGCCCACGCCTGTAGGGCCGAGGAACAGGAACGAGCCGATGGGCCGCTTCGGATCCTTAAGCCCGACGCGCCCGCGCCGTATAGCCCTGGCTACGGCCGTCACAGCCTCGTCCTGGCCTACTACGCGCTTGTGCAGCAGGGTTTCCATGTCCATAAGGCGTTTGCTTTCCTCCAGCTGCAGCCGTTTGACTGGAATGCCCGTCCAGCCCGACACAATATCCGCTATGGATTCCTCGTCCACCAGGTGTGCGGAGGTTGAGTTCTGTGTCCGCCAGTTCTCCCGCTCTTCGTCCAGCTGCTTTTTAATGGCGTCCTGCTGCTGCTTCAGCTTGCCCGCTTTTTCAAATTCCTCTGTTTTAATGGAGGATTCCTTTTCCTTTTCCAATTCCGCCAACTTGTTCTCCAAATTTTTAATGGAAGGCGGTATGGTGTCGGTTTTGAGCCGCACCTTGGAGGCCGCCTCGTCCAGCAGGTCTATGGCCTTGTCCGGCAGGAACCGGTCGTTAATGTAGCGGCTTGAGAGTTTTACCGCAGCTTCTACTGCGCTGTCCGTTATTTTTACGCTGTGGTGCGCCTCGTACTTGTCGCGCAGCCCGTACAGCATAAGTGCCGCTTCCTCCTCCGTGGGCTCGTCAACCGTGACCGGCTGGAACCTCCGTTCTAAGGCCGCGTCTTTTTCAACATACTTGCGGTATTCGTCCAAGGTGGTGGCGCCGATAATCTGTATTTCGCCCCGGGCCAGGGACGGCTTCAAAATATTGGAGGCGTCTATGGCGCCCTCGGCAGCGCCCGCGCCGATTATTGTGTGGAGTTCGTCTATAAATAAAATGACATTGGTGGAACTTTTTACCTCGTTCATCGAACGCTTAATGCGCTCCTCAAATTCGCCCCGGTATTTACTGCCCGCCACCATTGCGGAAAGGTCCAGGCAGACTATGCGCTTGTTCTTGAGGGTTTCCGGCACGTCGCCCGAAACTATCTTCTGTGCCAAACCCTCGGCTATGGCGGTCTTGCCTACTCCAGGGTCACCTACCAGGCATGGGTTATTCTTTGTGCGGCGGCTGAGTATCTGGGTTATACGTTCTATCTCCTTGTTACGGCCGACTATTGGGTCGAATTTGTGCTCGGCCGCCATCTTGGTAAAGTCGCGGCTGAACCTGTCCAGCACCGGCGTGCTGCTCTTGCCGCTCCAGCCGGGCTTTTTGCCTATGGGCATGGCGGCCTGGGCCTGCTGCTTGTCGCTCAGCCCCAGCATGGAAAGTATGTCGTCGTACAGCTTTCGCAGGTCTACGTTAAGCGACACAAGTACCTTAACCGCGATGCTGTCCTGCTCGCGCATTAAGGCTATAAGCAGATGCTCGGTGCCTATATAGCCCGCGCTCATTCTGAGCGCCTCCTGATAGCTTGCGTCCAGCACGCGCTTTGTGCGCGGGGTAAATTCCTGCGTCCAGGACTGGGTCATAGAATCCTGCGCTTCGCCGCTTAAATCCGCCGCTTTGTCACGAACGTCGTTTGCGGATACGCCATGCAAACTCAGAGCCTTGCCCGCCACGCCATCTTCTACCAGGGTAAGGCCCAGCAAAATGTGTTCGGTTCCCACGTAGGGCTGGCCCATGTTGCGCGCTTCTTCCTGCCCCAGGTTTATTGCCTGCCTTGCTTTTTCCGTCAGCATTCCGTTAAGCATTATAATCTCTCCTTATAATTAAAAGTTACTCCTTAAATATTCCGCACGCGCCGCGTCCCGTTCATGTCCGGAAAAGGCCTTCCCGCATAATTTCTGCAATGTGCCCGGCTGAATGTTCATCATAAGGTTGTAAATGGTAAGCCGGGGCTTGGGAAGTTTACATATGTCATTTACAAAGCCCATACGTATATCGGACAAAAGCTGCATGGCTTCCTTGGAATTCATCCTGCGGGCTTGGGACGCTATGCCGTAGGCGCGGTATACGCGGTCTTCCGCCTCTGAATTCTTTTCGCTGAACATTTTTTTCGCCTGCGTTTTTTCGCGCTCTATCACTTGTCTGGTGACATTTTTCAGCGCGTTTATTATATCATGTTCCGACTGCCCTATTGTAACCTGGTTGGATATCTGGTACACGCAGCCCAGGGAGTCGCTGCCTTCCCCGTAAATGCCCCTTACCGTCATTCCGAACTTGGCGATTGCGGGAATGATATTTTTCAGCTGCCCGCTTATTTCCAGCGCGGGAAGGTGGACCATATAGGACGCCCGCAAGCCTGTGCCCGTATTTGTCGGGCATGAGGTCAAATACCCAAAATCCTTGTCAAAGGCGTACTCCTGCTGTTCTTCAATAAGGTTGTCGATTTTATCGGCCAGGGACCAGGCATCGTCCATGCTCTCGCCCGGGCAGACGGCCTGTATGCGTATATGGTCCTCCTCGTTAAGCATTACCCCGGCGGACTCGTTTTCGTACAGCAGCAGGCCCTTTTTGTTCTTGGACTTGAAAAATTCCGGGCTTATGATATGCCGCTCCAGCAGCGAACGGGCTTCCGCCGCGTCCGTCGCCTCTATATTCAGCCGTGAGAACACCGCCCCTCCTCGTTCAACCGCTTCATACATCTCGGATATCATTTTAGTCGCGTCCTTTTCCCGTAACTTGATTGGGAACGGATATTTCTTTATATTGCGCGCCAGCCGCACTCGGGAAGATATTATAGGGGTATCGTCCGAATGAGGGTCTTCATACCATTTGCTCATTGCTATCCCCTTCCTTTAAGCCGCGTATTTGGTCACGCAGGCGCGCCGCTTCCTCATACTCTTCCTTTTCGATGGCCTGAGTCAGCTGGGACCTCAGGCGTTCCAGCTGGCGCTTGGCCGCCAGCCGCGCCCCGAAACGCTTGGGAAACTTACCTTGATGCTGGTTGCTGCCTTGCATGTTTTTTATTACTTTGCCCAGTTCGCTCCTGAACGCGTTGTAACAGTCCGCGCACCCTATGCGCACCGTGTTCCGGAAGTCGCTGTACGTCAGCCCGCAGCTTGCGCACTGCGCTTGTGCGGGCGGGCTTTCCGCCATTTGCGGTTTGTGGCCCGTAAACATTGATTCTAAAAAGCTTTGAAAAAAGTTGTCGAAAGATAATATTGGCATCTCCATTTCCTCCGCACAACTCGCGCACAAATGCATCTCTGTCTTCTCGCCGTTCATTAGCTGCTGCATGTGCACCGTGGCTTGCTGCTGCTGGCATTTTTCACATAACATAACTGGTCCTCCCTTTTTTTGGTCCTGCGGTTCATAATATGAGTCTACCACATCTGGTGTAAGTTAATGCAATAATATTACTATAACAGATATTTTGTTAGCCATCAAGTCCATCGAGTGCTAAATTTATTTTTTTTTGAAAAATGTCCATTCAGAGGCGCAAAGTTCTTGTTCGTTGGTTCTTTAATGAGTGCGCGCGAAGCGCAAGAAGGGGTCTGGAGGCGAGTCGGGACGATTGCCATTCGCCCGCCGGAAGTTCCGGTCCCAAAGGCCATACCTGCATCAAAAAGGGCTGCGTCGAGCAAGCACAACTATCGCACTCGCCGCCCTTAAGAAGGAGTCCGCGTCGAGCAAGTTCGACTATCAGGGACGAGTCCCCATAAGCGCGAACTTAAGAAAAAAACAAATAATCCTTTTCTTGAAAAGGCCATACCTACATCAAAAAGGGCTGCGTCGAGCAAGCACGACTATCGCACTCACCGCCCTTAAGAAGGGGTCCGCGTCGAGCAAGTTCGACTATCAGGGACGAGTCCCCATAAGCGC
>JAISYE010000133.1 GCA_031297485.1 Clostridiales bacterium | reverse complement strand
GCAGCCTCCGGGAAAACCCGGCGTCATAACCCGCCGTGGCCTCGGAAAGCTCGTTAAACGCCTGATAGGTAAGCGCCGCCGTCCAGCCGCTCGCCATGTTCTCCCGCATAGAGACGTCGGCGGGCTGCAGCGTGTCGTCCCAATCGCCGTTGCCGTAACGGGACAGGAAGGTCCCTTCTATAAAATTGGTTTGGATGTTTTCCAGTGCCCGCAGGACGTGTTGGAAAACGCTTTCCGCCTTTCGCGTAAAGCCGCCGCCCCGCTCCGTGTAAGGGACCAGGGTATCCAGAAAGGACGCGCCGCCTGTTGCCAGCAGGTAATGGGCCAGCGCCTTAAGGGGCCACACTATAATGTCGCCGTGGCTTTCGGCCTGCTGTATCCCGCAGTACCTGTCGAACATGAACCATTGGGGCCAGGAGCCGTCGTCCGCGTATTGCCGCGAGAAAACTTTCCTGAGGATTTCAGCCGCAATGTCAAACTGCTGGCCTGTTATAAAATACTCCAGGGGACCCTGGCACACGTCCCGGGTGCCCCAAGCCGCACCGCCGTACTGCTCCAGTCCGTGGGGGGACGCGTAATGGATACGGGCGTTATGCCCAAACCACATGGCAGCCGTATTGAGTTTCTCCAACCCCTCCGGCCCGCCTCCGGGGGACAGCCGCAACCCGCCTATATCGCCGTGGAGCCATTGGCGGTACGCCCCCGCCTCTTCCGCGAAATCGCCCGGCGGCGCTTTGTCCGGCTTGCCATCCACAGCGGCGAAAACCGAAAAAACGAAGCTGTCCGCGCCGTTAATTTCCAGCGCCAGGGCAGGTTCTCCGGCGAACGCGGAATCGTCCCACAGAGCAAAGTCTCGGTCCAGGGTCATCCGGTAGGCCATTTCAGGGTAAGTCTCCGCCGCCAGGGTGCCTTCCCGGAACCGAGCCCTGACGGCGCCCTGTTCCGGTTCCACGGCAATGTCAGGGGCAAGCCGCGCCAACAGCAGAAAGTCATAGGCATGTCCGCGCTGGGAGCGGGCTTCCAGCAATAGGGCGGGCCTGTCCAAGGCTACGCGGGAGATAATGGTAAGCGTATCGCCGTTTCCCAGCAGGTAGAGCCATTTGGCGTAATTAAAGCCCATTTCGTAAACCGCCGGCATAGTCAGCAGCCTGTATTCGCCGTCCTGCTTCAGCATCAGCCGCTGGCCGGAAAACTTCATTACATTCAGGCCGTTGCGGGTGTTGGAGAACAGCTGGTTAAAGGAGGTATTCCCCAGTACGGCCTGGGACTGAAAGACCCCGTATATATAGCTGGTGGACGCGAGGGTATTTTCACCCGCGTCCTGGTTGCGGCCGGTAATAATTATGTGCCCGTGGGAACGTTCGGTGTGCCGTTCCTTTTCAGCAAGGACCACATGCTCGTCTGTTTCGGTAAAAAACGAGAGCAGACTGCCGTTATCCAGTTCTTCGTGCTTTCGGACACTGTAACGGCTCCGCACTTCCTCCGGCGAAATGGGCAGGGACGCCAGCGTGCGGCTGACCTTGATTTTTTCGCGGAAGGCCGGGCGGGGCCGGCAGCCCTGCAAGTCCATAAACTCTAGGGACCGATGAGCCTTCGCGATGGTTTCCGGGTCAAGGAGCCGGCTAACCGGCGCGTCCGGCAAAAACGCGCCGTAAAACGTGAACTGTTCCGTATCGGAAAAGCGCAGCTTACCGCTTTGCAAGGCGACATACGCGAACTCATACTGATATAGCCGGCTATTCAGCTTATCGCGGCGCAATTCCTCAATCTCATTTGTAAATTTATAGGACAAGCCAAAAAATGGGTAGCCGTCCGTGGACCAGGCGCGGACCCCGCCCCTTGCCCCGGGGCGGAGTCCGCCCTGCTGGAGGAAGGGGAACCCCGTGTCCTGCCGCTGGTTTTGCCGGGAACAAACGGCGCGGCCATATTCTGTATCAAAGACGCTATGTCCTATGTACTGGGAATTATAAGCCTCGTTGGACTGGATATGGCCGGGGGACGCCAGGCCCACATCCTGCCCGTAAATCAAGTCCAGGGTTTGTTCACCGTTCGAGGCATTAAGGAAGATATCATAGAACCACATATTCCCAAGCGGCGTCACGTAAAGTTTATAGTTTACAGGCCCGGCTTTACCCGCGTAGGCGAACTGTGTATCCGAGACATACAGGGCCGCGCCCGAGCACTTGCCCATAAGCGGGTAAACCGCAGACGGCGACCCGTCCGCAGACGGCGGGCCGGCAGCTGGGGCGTAAAGCCGCAGGTAAATATTCTGCGCCATATCGTCCACATTGTTACCCGGCAGCTGGTTAATCATTATGGGGCCGCACATAAGGCGGCTGATGTCGCCGGTGGGCAGCAGGTGGAACGCCGCCTGCTGTCCTGTGCCGTCCGCGCCCGCAGGCACGGGCGCGGTTATTTCGGATTTTACAATATTTTCAGGCATACGAGCCAAACCTTTCTATAATTATACCCGCGAACGAATACATTTGCCAAAGACCTAAGACCTTGGGGCCAACAAACAAACCATCGTTAGGCCCCAAGCCCCGCTGGGGATTTCATCCCCAGACCCCTTCTTAAGGGCGGCAAGCGCAGCGCTTTTTGACGCAGATACAGCCTTTTCAATGATAGTCGAGCTTGCTCGGCGCAGGCCCCTTCTTTTGCGCGTGAAGCGCAGTGGTTCTAAGGCGGTAAATCTCAACGTTTGTGAGTATATACCCGCACGCCGGGCAAGCCCGGATATTGATTACAGCCGGAAAATGTATTTCGCAAGTATACGGCAGAGTTTTCAGCGTTCCCTGATATTTCTGGCGGCGGACTGGCGGAAGATAAGCTCGTGGTCCAGATAGTGGCGCTTCGGGGTCTCGACGCCGTTACGGATGTCAAGGAGCAGTTCGGCCGATTTCCGACCCATCTGGTAAAAGTCCTGCCTAACGGTTGATATCTGCGGACGGACATATTGGGTAATGCTTAAATCGTCAAAGCCAATAATAGAAATATCGTCAGGCACCCTGTATTTTAAATCCAGGCAGGCGTTCAAGGCGCCCACAGCCATAATGTCCGACGCGCAGAAAAAGGCCGTCGCCTCAGGGTTTTCCAAAATATAGTCCTTAGACTTGTCATAAGCTTCCTGATAAAAGAACCTCGTGGGAATAACGCGGGCCTCCAGGTTGTGCTTAAGGATGGCCCGCCTGTAACCGGCCAGCCGTCCGTGGGCCGCCGACACATAATCCGGCCCCGCGACAAACACAATGTGCCGGTGCCCCAGCCCCACAAGCACATCCACCACATTCTCACCCGCCAGCTCGTTGTTGACGGAAACCACGCAGGTTTTTTTCCCTTCGATGTCGCTGTCAATAAAGACGCTGGGTATCTCGCTTTCCACAAGGCGCATAATCTGCGGGTCAATATTATCCAACCCATGTATGACCATGCCGATTAAATTGTTGGAATGGCAGAACTGCACATAACTCTTGTTGTAGTTTTCAACAGTGTTAGAAGTAAATATAGCAACGCGAAACCCTGCCGCTTCCGCGAAATTATAAACCCCGCTGATAATGCCGAGCAGGTACTCATAGGAGGCGTTGTAGGACACCATGGGCATAATAAGGCCAATGGTGTCCTCGGCCTTGCTGGCCAGCTGCACTGCGGAACGGTTGGGGAAATAATCGTACATTTCCGCTATGCGCAAAATTTTCTCCCTGGTTTTCTCGTTCACATTCTTGTAACCATTCAGGGCCTTTGATACGGAAGCGGGCGAAACGCCGGCAGCCTTCGCAATGTCATTAATTGTTTTCATAATCCGCACACCCTGCTATTTTCAGGAATGTCAAAAAGCGCCGGCTTTTTAAGGACGTTAGAGAACCCGACGAACAAGCTAACGGTGGGTTGTCCGTTGGCGGCGAAGCCGCGTTTTCGCCGCGTCTTTTTACGGCGAAAATTCCGCCCGATGGTTTTCGGGACAATTGCCATCACCGCCTTTTAGCCATAAAAACTAAGTAAATCGTTTTCCTTTTCATTTTTATTGTGGAAATAATTTAACACATAAATCTCAATTATGCAAGGGGTAATTTAAAATTTTTCAAAATTATCATCAAAAATAGCCGGGCCGCTCGGCACACCGCGCGGAGGTTCTTGCGGACAGGCCGATAGTCCGGCGGGCTTGCCGCGGCAGCTTAACCGCGCTCGGCGCGCGTGTTAAAATGAGGAAGCGTCACAAAAAAAACGCTCCGCGCTCACATACACTTTAGCTAAAACGGTCCGCGAACCGCCTGTAACAGGCAAAGGGGCGCGGCGTTTCCGCCCCTGCCGCGAAAACGCTTGAAAAACTCAAGGCAGGGAACCCGTCGTGTCACCCTGACTCTGAATTTTCGCCGCAAAGAACGCGCCGCCCTTGTCCGTCTGGTTCTTTGTAGATAGAAGCACGCTGTAGCGCTTAAGCCAATAATTAAGCTGCACAAAATAGGCCATAGTCTGCGGTTCTGTCATCAGCTGCCCGTACCAGGGGCACGGCGCGCGGTGGTCCTCCGCAAGCAGCTTTTCCAGCTCCTCTTTTTTTACAACATCCAGCAACGGCGAGTTGGGGTTGCTGATAATCTCCCGCAGCAATTGAGAAACCGCCTGTCTGTAGCCTGGGTTATGAGTCTTTGGGTACGGGCTCTTTTTACGCCACAGCACCTCGTCGGGGAGCAGCCCGCTAAGGGCGCGGCGCAGCAAACCCTTCTCCCGCCCCTTGTAATCCTTGTACTCCCAGGGAACGTTATACATATATTCCACAATCCTGTGGTCACAAAAAGGCACGCGCACCTCCAGCCCGGAAAACATGCCGCAGCGGTCCTTGCGGTCCAGCAGGGTCTGCATAAACCAGTCCGTGTTAAGCCGGAACATACGCTTCATGCTCCGTTCAAGCTCCGGCTCGCCTTCCAGCGTGTCCGCGCTTTCGGCCGCGCGGCGGTACCTGCCGTAAACAAAATCCGCCGCCCCGCAGGGCAGCACCCCCTCCTTCGCGAACTGGGCGCGGTACATGGTGGACTGCGACCAGGGGAAGCCCTCCGCCTCCCGTATGGCACGGTCCCTATACCAGGGGTAGCCTCCGAATACCTCGTTTGCGCATACATGATAACATAGTTTTTTATTCGTTGCCCTTTGGAATTTTGGGGAAAATTGTTAGTTCGAAATTGTCTGCTGAAGCGCCTGAAAAGAAGCCGTTGGTAGTTTTTAGGTAAATTATTTTTTCCAGCACTTGTTTTAGCATTATATTTTTTGCTGCGGCAGTTGGCGGGTTGCAGTAAATTTCAGTAAGTTGCAGTAAGTTTCAGTGAGACGCTCGATTTGAGGTATTAGTGTGTTTTTTATTTTGTTGTGTGAGGTTTCTGATTTTAGTTTTTCTTTTATGTTGGCATATTCTTCTTCGGCAGTTTTTTTTCGTTTTGCCAATAGGCGTGAGCGTGTTAGAAATTCGTCTGCAGTGTATATGCCTTGTTCAAGTAAAGTATATATGGTGTCGATTAGAGCAACAATATTTTAATTATAGTTTTTTAGTAAAAGATGATGCGGCAGTTTAAATTTTGGTTTGGTTTTTGTAATAAAAAATAAAGCCCATTGTTTGGGCAATGAGCTTTAGTATTGCCTTGCAGGGCAACACGTACTGTATATAAATATTGTATCATTATTGTTTTCCCTCTTCGAGGTATATAATTTATATTTTCATAAGGAGATGTTTAAGTATGAAGCTTTAGCAGACAACGGCAAGGCTTGTTCATTTTACTTTTATCCCGGCGACCGAGCACGCCGGCATTTTTACTTTAATCACTTCCCCGGCGGCGGTTACGTTATAATCGGCGAGTGTAACCATATTCGGCTCATCAAAAGTATTATGTGCGGTTGCTTTGCCGGCGGTAAGAATTTGCGCGGAAACGCCTTTCGGCGTAAGTCCGGTGAGCGAAATCTCAATATCGTCCGAACTGTCATAATCATAGTTTGTAACGGCTATGAATATTTCACCATTCTTTTCGGAAGCGGTAACGCTTACTTTGCCGCCAAGCGCGTAACTGTCAAGCAGTCCGGCGTCCATATGTTCTTTGTATAAATCGAAAACGTGATAGGTTGGCGTTTTCACCATTCTTTCATTTTCGGTGAGAATAACCGATTGCAAAACGTTCACGGTCTGCGCGATATTTGCCATTTCAACGCGCGAACTGTATTTGTTGAAAATATCGAGCGTAAGTGAAGCAACCATAGCGTCGCGCATAGTATTCTGCTGATACAGAAATCCGGGGGTTGTCCCCGGTTCCGCATCGAACCAAGTACCCCATTCATCTACTATCAGTTTAACGCGCTTTTCCTTGTCGTGCTTATCCATGAGGAACAAGTGTCCCTTGATAAGTTCCTCTATACGCCGGCACTGTTCGATAGTGGAATAATAATCCTCTTCGCTGAATTCTGTCGCAAAGCCTTTATTTTGCCAGTTCGCGCGCGGGACGGTGTAATGGTGCATGGAGATACCGTCCATATATTTGCCGGCAATTTCCATCACAATATCCGTCCAGTCAAAATCCGGACCGTTAGAACCGCAAGCGACTTTGAAAATTTTATTGTTCTTGTCGTAATTACGGATATATGTCTGATAACGCCTGTACTCGTCGGCGTAATAAGACGGACGCATATTACCGCCGCAAGCCCAGTTTTCGTTGCCGACGCCGAAATACGCGACTTTCCAAGGTTCTTTATTGCCGTTTGCCTCACGCAGCGCGGACATCGACGAAATACCGGAAAAGGTCATATACTCGACCCATTCGCTCATTTCGCGTACTGTTCCGCTGCCAAGGTTGCCATTCACATAGGCTTCGCAGCCGAGCTGGTTACATAATTCAAAAAACTCGTGAGTTCCGAATGAGTTATCCTCTGTAACACCGCCCCAATGTGTGTTAATCATCTTCTTACGAAGTGTCTTTTCGCCGATTCCGTCTTGCCAGTGGTATTCGTCGGCAAAACACCCTCCCGGCCAGCGAAGAACCGGAATTTTTATTGCCCTCAGCGCCTCGACGACATCCGTCCTCATTCCATTTATGTTCGGAATATCAGACGCTTCCCCGACATAAAGCCCGCCGTAAATGCATCGGCCGAGGTGTTCCGAGAAATGACCGTAGATGTTCTTACTGATTTTGTTCAGTTTTTTAGTGGTGTCGATAACTATTTTTGACATTATAACCCCTGATTATATTATTTTTATTTTTTTAGTCAGGCAGTCTTGCGGCGCGAAAATACTCGATGCCGCCTATACTGCTTAATTCCGGATAACGGCATTAATGCGGCCGCCTTAATTCATGTTGAGTTTTTGACGGGGCAAAGGTCCGGAGGTTCGCCTTTGCCCCGCAAATCTGTAATTGAGACTATGCTTTATTAACCTTGCAAAGCCTTTGCGCGTTCGTCGACAAGCGCCTTGTATTTCTCCATATCGAATTTAACAAGGTCTTTCCACCCGAAACCATCGAGGTCAGTTTTGAGATTAGTCCACAGACTGTCGAATTCTGCTTGGTCTTTTGCGAAAATCATCTTCCACGATGCATCACAGACAATCGGACCGCAGGTGGTTCTTATTACGGAAATATCGGATGTGTCCGCAGCGAGGTTTACGTTCACATAAGGTACAACCTTTGTCAGATTGTGGTCGACAAGGTACTGGAACGGGCTTGTTGCGCCAAAACGCTCCGACCATTCGTTAAGAGTACCAACGGCGTTTTGTTTTAATGTCAGCGGCCACGCGCGCGGGTCGAAGCCATAACCGGTTTCAGGGTTAATGCCGACAGCGCTTACGGTCCATTGGTTGATTTGCAGCATACCGTCAGCGTAAGTTCCTCCGCCGTATTCGTCGGGAATCGGGTTTTTGTCGCCGAGAGCGTTTTCGCCTATAACCGTTCTGTCATATGCTCCCGGGAATTCTGTGGAATCGACATAGGTGTATCCCTTGATGCCGCCCATAATTTCGTTTATGCCTTGATGACTTGTCATCCATTCCATAAGCATCCTGACACGTTCTTTTTTAACAGAGTCGTTCGTGCCGCAGGCAAACGCACGGCCTGTGCCATAGAAAGAGTCGGAAGGCTGATAGAGTTTCATATCGCCGACGGGCGCCATAATATAGTTTTCGCCGTTTTTGCCTCTTTCGGAAGTATTCCAGAAACCCTGCTGCCAGTCATTCCAAATTAGATACGCACGCCTGTTAAGAAATTTCTGATTTACGCTATCCCAGTTCTGCGTACCGGAATCGGGGTCAACAATTCCCGCGTTGTTGGCATCAAAGTAGAACTGGAGAATTTTTTTGTACGCGCCATTGTCGTCGGTAAGTTCTACCATATTGCCATCAACGTCAAGTAAAATTGAACCGTTGACTTCCTGCCCGTACCATTTTGTCAGTTGGTTTACGTTTTCGATTGATGTTCCGTCCCAGTCGGGCCAGAGGGTTATGCCGTAAGCCGACTCTCCCGCGTCGTTGGTCGGATGCGCGTCTTGCATTTGTTTAAGCGCGCCGATTAAGTCTGTCAGGTTATTAAGTTCAGGCGCGCCAATTTCCTTATAATAATCCCAGGGAACAGTCGGCGCGGTCCCGGGACTGCCCGCGGAAAGCGGGGTGAAAGTAGTCGGGCTTGTGTTTGCAAGTTCTGTCGGCCAAGCGTAATACTGCCCGTCGTTTACTCCGTCAAGGGATGAGTTGTAGTAGTCGAGCTGCGCCTTGTACTCGTCGAACGCCCCAAGCGACTTCATTTCATCAGTGAAGTCCACCAGCAGCCCCGCCGTAATGCAAGACTGTATGTCAACATTGTCGAGTACAACAAGGTCCCCAAGGAAGCCCGCCGCGCTTCTCGCCGCGAAAATGTCTGACCCCGCGGCTTGCGGCGCGATTATGTTCAGCGTGATGTTAAACCTGTCTTTGAGTATCTTTGCTGTCCAGCCGGGTTGCTCTCCTTGAAAGTTTGCGGGTTGCGAATACACCTCAAGTGTCACCGGAGAGAGTTCGTTTGCCGGAGCCGCGCCGTCCGCCGAGGGCGCGTTTGTTGTTTCCGCCGCGTTTGATGCGGGCGGCGCGGTCGCGGGGGAATCACCCTGATTGCCGCCGCAAGCGGTCAGTCCGCCGAGTGCGACGCACGCTGCCGCCAGATAGGCAAACAGCCTTTTCTTTGTTTTCATAATTTTTCTCCTTTTTGAATATTATTATTAACCTTTTACCGCGCCTATCATAATTCCTTTGATGAAATATCGCTGAAAGAACGGATAGACGAGCAGTATAGGCAACGCAACAATTATTGTCACCGTCATGCGTATTGAAGTCTGCGTCTGAGCGTTTGCCGCCATAAGAGCCGCCGCACCTGACGATGAATTTACGATTGACGAAAGGGAACTTGACGATTGTAAATACCTATACAGAACGAATTGAAGCGTGAACAATTTTTCGTTCGTCATGAGAAGCAGGGTGTCTTGGAACGAATTCCACTGAGTCACGGCAGAGAATATCGCTATCGTCGACAGAATCGGCGTCGAAACCGGAAAGATTACGCGGGAGAAAATCGTGAATATTCCCGCGCCGTCAATTTGCGCCGCCTCCTGAATGGATTTCGGAAGACCCTCAATATAGGTTTTAGTCAGCAAGATGTAGAAAGGCGCCACAAGCCCGGGGAGTACATAGCCAAGGAAGTTGTTCGTGAGTTTAAGGTTCATCATCGTCAGATACCAAGGAATAATACCCGCGTTAAAGTACATTGTTATCATAACGAACCTGAACCAGAACTTTCGTTTCCACAAGGTTTCCCTTGTGAACATATAGGCGGTAAACGCCGATATCAGGACTACAAGCAGTGTAACGATAACAGTCCTTGACACGGATATAAACGCCGCTTGTCCTAAACTCGGAATTCTGAACGCCGCTGTATAGTTATCAAAGTGAATTTGTTTCGGGTACCACAGCACCGCGCCTTGTTCTGACAGTTTGTTATTGCTGATTGTATTGATGAAAATGTAATAAAACGGATATACGCAGATGAAAGCAAACACCGCGTAAACTATGCAGACAATGACATCCAATATCTTGTCACTCAATGTGCTGTCCTTAATTCTATTCATTTTTGACATTTTCGCTGCCTCCAATCACAATATGCTTTCTTTGCGAACTGCCTTTGACAGCCAGTTCGCGGAGAATAGCAGCGCTACGCTCACAACACTTTTCAGCATACTGAGCGCCGTAGATATGGAATACACCGGCGGCTTGCTGGTGGACAAGTTATAAACATACAAGTCAAGAACCTGAATATAATCTCTGTTCCACGAGTTTTGAAAGACATAAAACTGCTCCATACCATTATTGAGGATATTGGAAATATTAAGGAGCAAAAGCACAAAGAATGTCGGAAGAATACTCGGAAGCGTTATGTGCCGGATACATTTAAGCCGTGATGCGCCATCTATCCTCGCCGCTTCGTACATTTCCGCATCAACTCCGGCTATCGCCGCTATATACATTATCGCCGCCCAGCCGACGTTCTTCCAAGTCAGCCACAGCCACATATTAAACCATACGTGGTCGCTTGATTTCATAAAGTCTATAGGGGCATTTGTTATCCCTAAGTTCTGTAAAGTGGAGTTGACCATTCCGCTATTGTTCATAAGCAAAAACGCGACGGAGTAAACCAAAACCCAACTGATGAAATTCGGCAGCGATGTGGCGGTTTGCACAAATTTTCTGAACGGAGCAAATTTTATTTCATTGAGGAACACCGCAAAAAACATCGGAAGCCAAGTGAAAGCAAGCGCTATTCCGCTTATAGCGAAAGTGTTACGCAATACCGCGAATGTTTGCCGCAAATAAGAAGGATTGCTGAACATCAGTTTGAACCATTTCAGTCCGACAAAAGAATCCCACGAAAAAGGCAGCGGCGGTTTGTAGTCAAAGAACGAGTAAATCCAACCATACAGCGGATAGTAACAAAACACCGCTACCAACATAATGAACGGCAGAATAAGCAAAAACTCCTTGTAACCTTGCACACGCTTCGTATTAGTCATACATCTATCCTCCTAACCGTTTCGCCCTCAAGCAGGGCCGGCGAACTCCATAGCATAAACTTCGGTTTACTGCCCTCAAGTATGTCTATGAGTGTACCGGCTGCGAGAGACCCGAGATTCTCCGCGCCGAGCGACACAGTCGTGAGTTTCTTTTCAAACCAGTCGCGCAGGTATATTCCGTCAATACCCATAACAGAGATGTCAGCCGGAACGCGCAGTCCGCTCTTCTCTATGCCGCGAATAAAACCGTAAGCAATATCATCGTTGAAGCACAAGAACGCGGTCGCGGGATTTTTGCTGTCAAGATAGTGTTCCGCCGCTCTGCTGCCTATTTTGAATGATGAATATTCTTCGAAGTGTTCGTCAGACGGCTGAAAAATCAAGGGCGGGTCGATATTGCTGCCGCTCGTTTCGTCGCCAATCTCAGCGCGGACAAGAAGGTCGTCCGGGGACATATCTATGCCGTATTTTTTGAATTCCCGCTTCATCCGCGCTTTGAATAATTTCAGGCGCACCCCGGCGTCACGCCCCCGCACCGGCAAAACAAACCCAATCAACTTATGGCCCCTTGATATAATATATTCGATGGCCATATCTATAACTTTTGGGTTGTCGATGACAACGCTGTGAATCGGGCGGGGAAATGCGAAACCCGCGTCGTTCGTTACTGTTACAACCGGCAGGAGATAATTAGAGCCGACCGCGTTAAGATATTTTTCGGCGAGTACGTCAAGCGAGAATAATACTCCGTCCACTAAATGCCCCTTAATCCGTTCGAAGTCGCAATGTACATCGAGGAACACGGAGTAACCCCGTTTGTAGGCTTCTCTGGTCGCGCCGTTAAAAAACTGCAAGTTGTACGGCGCTTTGATTTCGTTCAGATACAAAATCAACTGGCGCGTACGCCTGCTTTGAAGTGACAGCGCGATTGGATTCGGATTATAACCGAGCGTATTCGCAACGCCGAGAATTTTCTCTTTAACTTCTTTTTTGACATAGCCCGAGTTGTTTACCGCGCGGCTCACCGAAGCAACGCTTACCCCTGCCGCTCGTGCTACGTCCTTGCGAGTAACAACACTTGCCAAAAAACCACCCTCCTTCTCTGCGCCGCCGGATAATTTTCAGTTTCTCCGTATACTATAAATCTGTAATCGAGTTTTATCAAGAATAAATTATATGCACACAGGTACATATTTAGATTCACCTAAAATCAGCAACGACCGTACATAATATTTATGAAAAGAAAACTTTATGCGAATAGCAAATCTATTTATGTTATAAGACAATAAAACATTATTGTCAACAATAAAAAATATGTACATAGGTACATAAGAGAAAATATCTCTGTAATATATGTTCTCGCAAACATATATCAGGCGCCGGAATAGAATACCGTTCAGTCAATGACAGCGCGTTGGTGAAACTCTTGGAGCAAACCATACTGCCCGGCAGCCGCAAATTTACTCTGTGTTTTTACTTTGATACTCATCCCGCTATCCGCTGTCTTCTCTTTCTGCGTTAGGCTTTACATACCGGATGCGCGAAACCTGGATTTAAATACGTTCGGGAATTCAGGTGTTATGAATGTGTCAACCTGTGGTAATCATATATTTTTTTATAGATTTTTTAAGGAGTGTAATTTTATGGTTACGAAGTTATTAAATCCACCAAAGCATGTTGCGGAAGATTTTTATATTGGTAAAACGCATATTATTATTTCTGATGATTATTGCGGGGATAAAACTCCGGAAGATGCGGAGTTGATTTTGTGTGATGTGGCTCGTTATGCTTTAAAGGTTTTTCGCGCTAATCCATTGTCTGTAGATTGGCGGGAAGGATAAGTTTGGATTGTATGTTATCATATGTGTTCTTATTCGTCCGCGCACACATGAATAGTCGAGCCGCGCTCCGACAATAACATATATTATTTGCAAAAACTCCTTTATTTGCACAATTATGCATTTTACAAGGTTTAAATTATTCACGCAAATGAATAAGTTGTACTTTTTGCAGTAAAATCATACACATATAATAACCCTGCGCGCCTTAGGGTCTGCAGGGTTTGTCGGAATTTTCGCCGCAAAGAACGCGGAGCGCTTGTTCGTCGGGTTCTTTATTGTTATATGCGCGAACGCCCGGATTTGCCGTAAGCCCCTACAATTGGGAAATGTATTCATTCGCGAGTATATTATATATATTTAGGAATTTTAGGGAAAACCGTTAGTTCGAAATCCGCTGCCGAAGCTCCGGAAAAAGCGCCGTGAACAGTTTTTATATAAACCGATTTTTCCAGCACTTGCTTTAGCATCGTATTTTTTGCCGCTGCGGTCGGTAATCTATAGTATATTTCGACTAATTTTTCAATTTGCGGGAGTAAATCCTTTCGCATGTTGCTCTTGGATTGTTCTGTTGATAATTCTTTTTCCAAGTTTATGTATGTGACTTGTGTCAGTTTTTTTCGTTCCGCGAGCAGGCGTGAACGTATGAGGAAGTCATCAATGGTGTATATCCCTTGTTCGAGTAAATTGTGTGCCGCGTCGATTTGTTTTTCCAGTGTTGCAAGCTCTGTTTCTATTTTTGCCAAGGTTTTACGTTTTAGAGTAACGCCGTCTTCATCATTGTCTTTCGCTTCAACCCCGATCCATTTGATTCTATATTCGTCCGCCCATTTTTTAAGGCTTTCAAGCAACCGTGTTTCAATGTATATAAAAGGCGCCCCGACATTATCACAGGCGCGGGCGTGGCATACAATATAGTCTTTCTTTTGCAGGTTATTGTTAGGACGCTTACGCCATACCATACTGCGTCCGCATTTACCGCAGATTATCAGGCCGGCTAAGGGATTTATCAGCTCTTTTTTATATCCTACTGGCGCCGGTGGATTTTCGGACATATATTTTTGAGCTTTGTTAAATAGTGTCTCGTTAATGATTGCTTGGTGTAAGCCATTGGCTATGATAATATCGCCGCTGTTATTTATTGGCCGCGACACCACTACCTTGCCATCCGCCGACGTTTTTTTGCGCGCCCTGTAGCGCCATCGCACTTTTCCCGCGTAAACCGGGTTCGTTAAAATAGCGCGGATTGTTTCTTTTTGCCAATAATCGTGCCGGATTGGTTCTATACGCAGCTCGTTAAGCCGCCGGGCCACAGCTTGTATACCTAATCGGTCTCCGTCGTCAACGTATAGTTTAAAAATCATTTGTACAATTTTTGCTTGCTCTGGGATGATTTCCAAAGTGTAACCTTTTTCCTTTTCCAGTTTGACGCGCCGGTATCCGAACGGCGCGCGGGCTAAGTATTTGCCTTCTTTTACAGCGGCGATTCTGCCGCGTTGTAAACGGCGGTTGATTGTCTTTAATTCACGCCTAGACATGTATAGGCCGAATTCGAAATACTCTTCGTCAAATTCGTTATTGGGGTCATAGGTTTTAATAGGCGTTATGATTTTGGTGCTGCTAAGCTTAAACGCTTGGGCTACAGTCCCTTGGTCTATTGTGTCGCCGCGGGCAAGCCGTTCCACTTCCATTACCAGCACCCCGGTCCATTGCCCGTTCTCGACTTCTGAAAGCAGCCGCCTCATCACCGGCCGGGCGGCGATTGTATCGCCGGACACAATCTCTTTGTAAATTTTTGTAACGCTTAACTGTTGACGCTTGGCTAGTTCCATAAGAGCTTTTTCATGCCGCGTTAAGGTCTCCCCTTCCCCATATGCTTCGGCTTCCGCGTCCGCGCGAGATTTACGGAGATATATACAATGTTGGTTCATGGTTTCCTCCTTTATATGATATTATTTAATTGGCACTAAAATTTGAGGTTTAGCGCCAATTAATTTTTATAGACATCACCGCGGTTGCCAATTTTAAGTATTTCTATGAGCAATCTATCATTGAAAATAGAATAAATAATCCTAAAATCGCCAACGCGTAAGCGAAATTTGTTATTTTGGTTTTTAAGCTGCTTATATCTCCTTCTAATAGGAAGTTTGTAAATTGCTTTGTATAAGCGTAGCTGTATGTCTTTTGGCTGTTTAATAATAAATTTTGGGGCAGTTTTTTTTATTTCAATTTTGTAAATCATTTAATGTCAACCCAGCTTCTGCTAATGCTTTTTCAAATGTGATAGAAGTTTCGTCTTTTTCGTTTGCGATTTCGCATAACATTTGTAAATCCCAAGCATCTGGGTTTTCTGTTGGAATGGAAGGTTTGTTGAAATTGAACAAAATGGTTATTAGCGCATCTGTTTTTTCATCGGGTATTGCATCAATCAGGTTATGCGCTACCTGTTTTTTTAGAATCATAATTTTATTTCTCCTTTTTTTATGTGAAATGTCTGCAGGTCTGGCGGCTGTGCCATCGAGCCTGCTGCTACTATTGAGCTATGCAATGTTGTTTCATTAATAAATCCTCTGTATCCTCGTCTTTTGCAAGCCGGACGCCAAATGGCGAGGGAAAACTTTACACGGTTTACCTTTAAGGACATTGGCTAGGACGTGTTTGAAAACTGGGTTCCAGCGCGAAATTGCAGCGGTTTCATTAGAAATTTCGCGCTTTGAGGAGTTTTCAAACACGCCTTAAGGAATTTTCAAACACTCTTAGCTGTCAAGAAAAATTTTTACTCGTTAATTCTGTCAACCCCCTACACATTTTTCATAATTTGAGTTATACTCGAATCGTATACTCGACTCACGCAAGTTTCAACCCACATCAGGGTGAGTCCAGGATGACCCTAATGGATTACATATCAGGGTCCATCATTATAATAGCATAATGGCGGCAAAACAGCAAATATTCGAACTGTTGAACACCCTTTGGCCCCACCAGAATTTTGAAAGACTAGACATGAAAGAGATGAAGAAAAACATGACACAAGGCACAGAAAACAAACTTTACGAAGGCAGTGTATTTACGAAATTAATTTTATTCGCGCTCCCTTTTTTAGCGTCCAACATAGTCCAATCGTTTTACAGCGTGGCGGATATACTAATTGTGGGCAACTTCAGCGGGCCGGAGAGCATGTCGGGGGTGAATATCGGCGGCCAGGTGACGCTTGTTCTGACCAAGATAGTAATAGGGCTGTGCATGGGCGCCACGGTGCTGATAGGTCAGTACTTGGGCGCGGGCAACCGGGAGCTGCTGAAGAAGGTTACATCCACAATAATAACGCTGCTGTTGGCCATTGGGCTGGGCATTACGGTTATAATGCTGGCTGCCCGGGGGCCTATTTTGCGCATGGTGCAGACGCCGGCGGAATCCTACGCCGAAAGCGAAAGTTACCTTACCGTAACAGTCCTAGGGCTGGTATTTATATTCGGCTACAACGCCCTTGGCGGAATAATGCGCGGCATGGGCGACTCCAAGCGTCCGTTTTACTTTGTGATGGTAGCCTGTATAACGAACGTGGCGCTGGACCTGCTCTTTGTGGCGGTGTTTAAATGGCGGGCTTTCGGCGCGGCGCTGGCCACAATAATGTCCCAGGCTTTAAGCATGTTCCTGTGCATTTGGTATATGAGGAGAAACAATTTCCAGTTTGATTTTCGGCTTTCTTCGTTTAAAGTAGATAGGGCGCAGCTTAAATTGATATTAAAGCTTGGCTTGCCAACCAGTGTGCAGAATGGCATAACAAGCATGTCGTTTTTGTTTATAACGGCGATAATAAACATTGTCGGGGGCGTTAGCGCCTCGGCGGCTGTGGGTGCGGTAAGCAAGGTAAACAACTTCGCTTTTATGCCCGCCATGGCCCTTAGCGCGGCTATTTCCGCAATGGCGGCCCAAAGTATCGGCGCGGGTAATATTTCCAGGGCGGTGCGCGCCTGCCAAATTGGAACTGTAATTTCTGTTGCCGTTACATATGTGTTCTTTGTACTGCTGCAAATTTACCCGGGCGCGGCGGTATCACTGTTCGGCGACGACCCGCGCATGATAGCTGACGGTATTGCCTATTTGCATTCGTTTAGCTATGACTTTTTATTTATCCCGTTTAATTTCTGCATTAACGCGCTGTTTATCGCGGGCGGCCACGCACGCTTTACGCTTATAAACAGCATGTTGTCCTCTGTGTTGCTGCGTGTCCCTATCTGTTATATCTTCAGCATAACCCTGGGATGGGGCATGTGGGGCGCAGGGCTGGCCGCGCCGGCAGCAAGCGCCGGCGTCATGCTGGTTATACTCGGCTTCTTGTTTTCTGGCAAATGGAAACAAAACGCCGCCATACAGCAATAACAAAATAATATTTAAGGAGATGACAAATATGTCAAATAATCGTAAAAAAGTTCTTATTGTAGACGACAACGTCGCCAGTCTTATGATGGCGCGTAATATTTTAATGAGTAAATATGACGCCTTTACCGTACCAAGTGCTAAGGACATGTATCAGTTCCTTGAGAAAAAGATCCCCGACCTGATATTGCTGGACGTGCTTATGCCTGGCATAAGCGGTTACAAGGCTCTGAAGCACCTTAAAAGCGACAGCCGGCTGCGGAATATTCCCGTAATATTTCTTACGTCGCAGGTGGACGCCGAAAGTGAAATAGAGGGGCTTTCCCTCGGGGCGGCGGACTATGTGACAAAGCCCTTTGCCCCGCACCTGCTGCTTAAACGCATCGAAATGCACCTGCTTATGGAGGAGCAGCGGGTGGCGTTGGAACATATTAACTCCAACTTGCAGCAGCTTGTGGACGAGGCCACCGACACTGTAATCGACCTGCAAAAAGCTATTATCATAACCTTAAGCGACCTGGTGGAGTACCGTGACCGTGCGGAGGGCGAGCACGCGGAGCGCAACGCCTACATTATGAAGCTTCTCATAGAGGAGGCGAAACGCTGTAATGTCTATATTGACGAAATCCACACATGGGAAATGAGCCAGTTGCTGCAATCTTCACAGATACACGACGTAGGCAAGATATTTATCCGTGACAATATCCTGCTTAAGCCGGATAAGCTTACCTATGACGAGTTTGAGGAAGTTAAGAAACATACCTTAATGGGCGAGGACATAATTGAGAAAATAAGCAAAAAGACGAAAGAGGAAAATGAGTTTTTGAACCACGCGAAACTTGTTGTAGGCGCGCACCACGAACGCTGGGACGGTTCCGGGTACCCCCGGGGCCTTATGGGCCGCGCTATCCCCCTAGAGGGGCGCATTATGGCGCTTGTGGACGTATACGACGCGCTGGTATCCAAACGCCCCTACAAGGAACCCTATTCCCACGAGGAAGCCATTACTATCATTATGGAAGGCTTTGGAACACAGTTTGACCCTGCCTTTACAGAAGCCTTTATGGCGGCGTCCGAACGGTTCACGGCCATTCCCGAAAGGTAGTGTATATGTTTCAATCCACATCAGGGCAGGTCCCGGATGCGCGAACTTAAGAAAAAAATAAACAATCCTTTTTATTGAAAGCGGGCGAACACAGTTCACCCCTACAGAAAAGCGCTGCCCTCGCCGCCCTTAAGAAGGGGTCTGCGTCGAGCAAGCTCGACTATCGGGGACGAAATCCCCAGCGGGGTTTGGGGCAGAGCCCCAAGGTTTTAGGATTCTGCCCTTCCCCATTCCTTAAGTTCGCACGTATTAGGGCGGGTCCCTGATGACCCTATTTCTGGGCCGGCAGCGGACAAACTACTGTTAGCAGGCGGGTGTCGTATTCGATACCCGCCTTATAATTTTAGGTTTTTATGCTTGAAAAATGTTCAGCCTTCGCGAGTACAGGCCGGTTATTATACAGAAGCGCAAACATCCGCGGCTTCCTCTATTTTCGCCAGTACCTCCTCAGGCGAGGGCACCATGCCTCCCGCGCGGGAACACAGCAGCACAGGACGCGCACAGCGTATCGCGAGCTCTACATCCTGTATCATTTGGCCCATACTCATTTCAACTGTAACAAAAGCCTTGGCGTGCCGTGCCGCGTCCCTAAGGGCCTTCGCGGGGAACGGCCACAGGGTTATCGGCCGCAGCAGTCCTGCCCGTATGCCTTTCCCGCGCGCCGCACCTATGGCGTTCTTCGCTATGCGCGAAGGCGCGCCGTAGGCCACCACTACAATGTCCGCGTCGCCGCAGAGGTATTCTTCATGGCGCGCTTCCACCTCTACGGCCTTGTATCGCTGGTAACGCTCAATATTACGCTGTTCCAGTTCCTCCGGAAGCAGGTGCAAGGAGTTTACTATATTTTTTCGGCGCTTGCCGCCTGTTCCGGTTAATGCCCAGCTTTTTTCAGGCAAACCGGCTGCGGGCTTGGGAGAAATGTCCACAGGCTCCATCATCTGGCCTAAAATCCCATCGCCCAGTATCATTGCCACTACTCTGTACTTGTCGGATAAATTGAACGCATCGTATGTAAAGTCCAACATTTCCTGTACACTGTTAGGCGCCAACGAAAGAATATGGAAATCCCCATGGCCCGCCGAACGGGTCGCCAAAAAGTAGTCCGACTGCGAAGGCTGTATACCGCCCAGGCCGGGGCCGCCCCGCTGGATGTTCACAACTACGGCGGGCAAATCGCAACCAGACAGGTACGAGAGCCCCTCGCTTTTTAGGGCTATGCCAGGGCTGGAACTGGAGGTCATTGCGCGCCGGCCTGCCGCGGAGGCGCCTATTACCATGTTTATCGCAGCTATTTCGCTTTCAGCCTGTAGGAATGTACCGCCCAGCTTGGGCAGCCGCTTAGCCATGTACGCGGAAATCTCAGTCTGCGGTGTTATCGGATACCCGAAAAAATGCCGGCAGCCCGCCATAATTGCTCCTTCCGCTATTGCCTCGTTTCCCTTCATTAAAACTTTCTCCGACATTATATACCATTTCCCTTCACTATTGAAAAGTTATCATTCTTTAAAAACAGTAATTACCACGTCAGGGCACATTACCGCGCAAAACGCGCAGCCCAGGCATTGCGTCATATCAGTTACAACCGCTGGATGAAAACCGCGCGCGTTTAATTTCCCGGCCCCAAGAGTTATGATTTTCTTCGGGCAGGCGGCTGCGCACAGCCCGCAGCCCTTACATTTATCTTCTTCTATAATAACATTTGCCATAACATCACCTCCTGTTTTAGAATTATATGGGAAACGCAAAGGTTCTATGGGGCCGCACAGGAAAAACTTCAGCGTGGTTCTCCCAGAAGTCTGTCAATTCAGGAGAAATAAGCGCCGCGTTTACGGCGGTCATTTTAAGCGGCAGTCCAAGAACAATTTCAAGCTCCAGGGCAAAGCCCAGGGAATCTATTATATCCTCTGGCGTGGTTTTTGCGCCCAGGTTAGTGTTATTTACCAGTCCGGTAAACTTTGTGCGGGAGGCGCGCTCTATCCCGTCCTTTATTTCCAGTAAACTTCCCGCGTCCCGGGTTAGCGGGCGGCAGCGGTTTGCCACCAAGAGCATCTCATATTCCGCGTCCTGTCCAGCCGCCAGGTTTAGATATTTTGCGTACCGTCCCAGCGCCAGCGCCCCGCGGTCGTCGCCGCCCAAGTCTATTACCGCGTACAGGCCCGCGTCGTCAAAAGCCGCTTGGGCTTCCGGCGAAACAGAAGGCGCTTCCAGGTTAGTATTGGCATAATCCGAGGATATAAGCCCTATATCCTTTTGTTTCAAAAATTCCCGCGCGTCCGCCGCTCTAAAGTACGGGTTTACTATATCCAGGTCGCACACCGTCACCCTGTGACCAGCGCAGCGCAGCCAAGCCGCGTAGCTCAGCGCCAGCGTCGTCTTGCCGCTCCCGTAATGTCCCGCGAAAACTGTTGTCCGTAACGCTCGCACAAGCTTGTCTTCCCTTTCCTCTATAGTATACCCGCAAACTGTGTCTATTCAGAGGTCAAAACCTTAAACCTTGGGGCTCTGCCCATTGGCGCGAACTTAAGGCTTGGGGAAGGTCAAAAGATTAAGACCTTGGGGACTCTGCCCCAAACCCCGCTGGGGACCCGTCCTCAGACCCCTTCTTAAGGGCGGCGGGCACAGCGATTTTTGACGCGCCATCGGGCGGATTGCCATCGTCCCCCTTCTTGCATAGACACCGCAAACTATTCGCGAGTATAATTTTATTGTATCATAGCAATTGAAAAAGTAAAGAGGATGTGTTACTGTTTCTTATTATATGTAAGAAAGGAAGTGTCAGTCATGCAGAGTATGGATGTGTTGCGGTCGAAGAAGGGATATATGTGCGATATGGACGGGGTCATATACCATGGGGATAGGCTGCTGGAGGGCGTGTTTGACTTTATTAGCTGGCTTCATCATGAAAATAAGAGCTACCTTTTCTTAACAAACTCCAGCGAGCGCTCACCGCTGGAGCTAAAACGGAAGCTGGAGCGGATGGGCCTTGAGGTGGACGAATCCCATTTTTATACAAGCGCCCTGGCCACCGCTAGTTTCTTGGCAAGCCAGTCGCCGGGCTGCTCCGCCTTTGTAATCGGCGAACCGGGCCTGCATAACGCGCTGTATAATGTCGGCATCGCCATGAACAACGTAAACCCCGACTACGTGGTAGTGGGCGAAACCCGTAATTATAATTACGAGAGCATAGTCCGCGCGGTTAAACTTGTGTTCCAAGGCGCGCGGCTTATCGGTACAAATCCTGACCTGACAGGCCCCAGCGAGGACGGTATCATACCGGCCTGCCGCGCGTTAATCGCGCCTATCGAGCTTGCCACAGGCCGTTCCGCCTACTTTGTGGGCAAGCCCAACCCGCTTATGATGCGTACAGGGCTACGTATGCTTGGCGCACATTCAAACGAGGCGGTTATGATTGGCGACCGCATGGATACAGACATAATCGCGGGCATTGAGACAGGGCTGGACACCGTGCTGGTGCTGTCCGGCGTCACAAGCCGCGACGGCCTGGCTATGTTCCCCTATTGCCCCACGTTCGTGCTGGATGGCGTGGGCGATATCGCAGCACAATAAACTAACAGCCCCGCAAACTGACGAAATTCTGCGGGGCTGTTTCTTATTACTGTTGGTCAACCGCGTACATGTGCTCAACCAGGTCTACGACCTTGCAGGAATAGCCCCATTCGTTATCGTACCAGGCGACGAGCTTTACAAAGTTGTCGTTAAGCGCGATGCCAGCCGAGGCGTCAAACACCGACGTGCAAGATTCGCCGATAAAGTCCGTGGAAACCACAGAATCCTCGGTATAGCCCAATATGCCCTTAAGCTCGTTTTCAGAGGCTTTCTTCATAGCGGCCTTAATTTCCTCATACTTGGCGGGCTTGGTCAGCCGGCAAGTTAAATCTACCACCGACACGTCAATCGTGGGTACGCGGAAAGACATGCCAGTCAGTTTCCCCTTTAGCTCCGGTATAACCTCGCCTACAGCCTTCGCCGCGCCTGTGCTTGACGGTATGATATTCGTCGACGCCGCCCGTCCGCCGCGCCAGTCCTTTTTAGAGGGGCCGTCAACGGTCTTCTGGGTGGCTGTGGTGGAATGTATGGTAGACATAAGACCTTCCACCATGCCGAAATTGTCGTTTACCACTTTCGCCAGGGGCGCGAGGCAGTTAGTGGTACAGGAAGCGTTGGAGACCACTGCCATGTCCTTCGTGTACTTCTCCTCGTTCACACCCATAACGAACATAGGCGCGTCCTTTGACGGAGCGCTTATTACCACTTTCTTGGCGCCGCCTTTTAAATGTGCGGCAGCGGCTTCCTTGGTTGTGAACACGCCCGCGGATTCCACCACATATTCCGCCCCCGCCTCGGCCCAGGGGATTTCCTCGGCCTTCATAGAAGCGAAAACAGAAATCTCCTTACCATTTACAATAAGTTTGCCGCTCTTGGCTTCGACCGTACCCTTAAAACGCCCGTGCACAGAATCGTACTTCAGCATATAAACCATATAATCCGTGTCAATAAACGGGTCATTGATGGCCACTACCTGAAGGTTGTCCCGCTCTAACGACGCGCGGAACACCAGGCGCCCAATCCGCCCGAAACCATTAATGCCTACTTTTATCATTTCCATTCCTCCTATAATTTTTTTTGTATGTCTGTTTCAGATTATATCACGCGGCTTCGCGCTCCGCAAGGTCAAAAAATATTCTTGATTATATCAAAATATTTGACATCGTGTGTCCATTGGGTGTATAATAAGCATATATTTAATCGGAGGTGTTCATTGTGGCCGAAACAAGGCTTAGTGTCCGAGTGGACAACAACACAAAAAAGCAAGCTGAGGCGGTATTCACCGCTCTTGGAATGAATTTGAGTACGGGCATAAATGTATTCTTAGCGCAGGTGGCGCGCTCGCAGGCGATACCGTTTGCGCTTGAACTGAATGCCGACCCGTTTGAGCGGCGTATGCGCGACGCTGTGACAGCGAAGATTTCCACGGTTACCGACGCGGGTAAACCTGTAGCTCTGTTCGACAACGAGCAAAAACGCCCCTATCTTGAGTATGCGGACGGCAGGAGAGTGTATGACATTGACTGACGCACAGCGCATACTCGTGTTTGCCGGGCCGAACGGTTCAGGTAAAAGTACAGTTGCCTCGGCCTGGGAAAATGCGGGGCTATATATCAACGCCGATGACATCAAAGCGAAACGAGGCTGCACCGACCTCGAGGCGGCGCGAGAGGCGGAGTGTCTGAGTGAATTGTGCTTGTCAGAGCGTCGTTCCTTCACGTTTGAAGCGGTTCTTTCGACAGAACGAAATCTTGATTTGCTTGTCCGAGCCAAAGCCGCAGGGTATCACATAGAGAGCGTTTTTGTTCTGACGGCAGACCCTGAACTTAACGTATTCCGTGTGAAAAGCCGTGAACTGTCCGGAGGGCATAGTGTACCGCCAGATAACATTCGCAGCCGTTATGCCAAAGCACTCGCTAATATTGCGAAGCTGCGGGCTATAAGTGACGTGTTTCGTCTTGTGGATAATACCAATAAACCGGAAATCCTGTTTGTAAAAGACGAAACCGGAACGCGGCTTCGCCCCGGTCGATATTGGAGCGTAGATGTAATGGAGAAACTTACGGAGGCGCGGTAAAATATAGAGCAAACATTAAGGACTAATGGTATTGACAAGTAAAGTGTGTTGCAATATGATATTTATATGAAAGCGCAAAGGTGTCAGGTCCTTGTCGGTAATGGTCTAGCCTGAGATATTGAGTGAGGAGGTTAGTTTATGAACTTGATACACGGTGATCATTCTTATATTGAGAGAGGTTCTTCTTCTTTTGAGGAGTTTGTCACAAAAGGAGCATTATATATTGATAAAACTAGATTTGTTGAGCATGTATTAGACAGGACGAGTAAGGTATTGCTGATCACCCGTCCGCGTCGTATGGGTAAGAGTCTGAATCTGGATACCCTATATACTTTTCTTGATTGCGCCCAGAATACAGGAGATTTGTTTAAGGCCCTATATGTAGCGGGTAGTTCGGTTTGGGGAATGCT
>JAISYE010000132.1 GCA_031297485.1 Clostridiales bacterium | reverse complement strand
CCGCCTCCGCCGTGCGCGAGGAACTTAGACTGCGCTATCGTTTTATTGATTTACGCCGCCCGAAAATGTACCACAATCTATTGACCCGGCACAAAACAATGCGCGCTGTTCAGAACTTCCTGGACAAGGATGGATTCCTGTTTGTGGAAACTCCCATACTTTGCAAGTCCACGCCAGAGGGCGCGCGGGATTACCTGGTGCCCAGCCGCGTGCATCCTGGGAGTTTTTACGCCTTGCCCCAGTCTCCGCAAATCTTTAAGCAGCTGCTAATGGTTGGCGGTTTGGATAAATATTACCAAGTGGCGCGCTGTTTCCGCGACGAGGACTTGCGGTCCGACAGGCAGCCGGAATTCACACAAGTGGACTTAGAAATGTCCTTTGCAGACCAGGAGGATATACTGGAGCTTCTGGAAGAATTATTCTCACAGGTCACAAATGAAATAACGGGCGCGGAAATAGCGCGGCCCTTCCAGCGTCTGACCTGGCTTGAGGCTATGGACTTGTACGGCTCGGATAAGCCGGATTTACGCTTCGGCCTGCCGATAACCGACGTAACCCGCGAGGCCTCGGCCGGGACCTTTGCGGTTTTTAACGACGCGGCCGCGGCGGGCGGGGTAATCCGCGCCATAACAGTGCCTGGGGGCGCGGCCATAACCCGTGCGGACATTGACGCGCTTACAGACAAGGCTGTTTCCTACGGCGCCAAGGGTATGGCCTGGATTATTATACGGCCGGACGGCTCCATTAATTCTATACTGCCGAAATATTATTCCGAAGAAGCCTACGCGCGGCTGATAGAGAAGCTGGGCGCCGCGCCCAATGATTTTATTCTGTTTTCCGCCGATAAGCCGGCGGTTGTCCGGCGGGTACTGGGGTTGCTGCGCCTGGATTTAGCCGGCCTGTTCAAACTGCGTTCCCGGGAGTACAAATTTGTGATTGTTACGGATTTCCCGCAGTTTGAGTATTCGGAAGATGAAGGCCGCTATGTAGCCACTCACCATCCCTTTACAATGCCCTACCCTGAGGATATGGAGTATCTCAAGACGCAGCCGGAAAGAGTACGGGCCCAGGCCTACGACGTGGTCTTAAACGGGGTCGAGCTGGGGTCTGGCAGTGTGCGTATCCACGACAGCCGCGTACAGCGCGAAATGTTCGAAGCCTTAGGCTTTAGCGAGGCGGAAGTGGAAGAGCGCTTCGGCTTCATGGTAAACGCCTTTAAGTACGGGGCGCCGCCTCACGCGGGTTTTGGCTTTGGGTTCGACCGCTTTGTCATGCTGCTGCTGGGCGCGGATTCCCTTCGGGAAGTTATCGCCTTTCCCAAGGCCAGGGACGCGTCCTGCCCAATGACCGGCGCGCCCTCGCCCGTAAGCGCCGAGCAGCTGGCGGCCCTTAATCTGACAGAAAGCGCCGCCGTTCCGAAGCAGTCCGCGGCCAAGATGGATGTGGAAAACATTTCCCATCTGGCGCGGTTATATTTAGCGAAGGATGAAAAGCAGCGATACGAGCGCGACATGGCGGACATAATCGCTTTTGCCGACCGGCTGAGCGAAATTGACACCACAGGGGCGCCAGGAGACTACCTTATGCCCCTTAAAAATGTTTTTCGTCAGGACGTCCCCGCGCAATCTTTCAGCCGCGACGCCCTGCTGGCCAATGCTCCGGACACCGAAGGCGGCTGGCTGGCTGTGCCTCGCGTTATCTCGGACAAGTGAAAGGTGAAAAAAATGGACTTGATAGATAAACCGCTTGTGGAGCTGGTGCAGGGGCTAGGGAGAAAGGAATATTCCTCGGAGGAGCTGACCCAAGCGTACCTAGACGCAATCGCGGCGCGGGACGGTGAAATAGGCGCGTACCTGCTGGTCTGCCAAGACGCGCTGGAAGCGGCGCGGGACTGGGACGCCAAACGGGCGGGCGGCGGGCCCCTGCCCCCGCTTGCCGGTATACCCGTGGCGCTCAAGGATAATATCTGCACTAAGGGAATAACCACTACCTGCGCCTCCAGAATACTTGAAAATTTTACCCCGCCCTACGACGCCCACGTGGTGGAAAAATTGCGGGCGGCAGGGTGTATTCTGCTGGGCAAGCTGAACATGGACGAATTCGCCATGGGAAGCAGTACGGAAAATTCCGCCTTTAAGATAACCAGGAACCCCCGCGCAACCGACCGGGTGCCCGGCGGCAGTTCCGGAGGCTCGGCAGCCGCCGTGGCCGCGCGTGAAGCCCCCTTTGCCTTGGGCTCCGATACCGGCGGCTCGATTCGCCAGCCGGCAGCCTTCTGCGGCGTTGTGGGAATGAAGCCCACCTATGGCTGCGTTTCACGCTATGGCCTTGTGGCCTTCGCCTCCTCCCTGGACCAAATCGGCCCTTTGACCAAGACTGTGGAGGACAACGCCCTTGTGCTAAACCTCATAGCAGGCCACGACAGCCGCGACGCCACCTCAATAGACTCCCCGGCAGAGGACTATGCGGCGCTTGTGAGGGAAAAAATACCGGTCGGAAGCCGGACGCCGGTCGGAAGCCGGACGCCGGCCGGAAGCCGGACGCCGGTCGGGGACGGCGTCAAGGGTCTGCGCATAGGCCTGGCGCGGGAGTTCTTCGCCCAGGGTATTACCCCGGATGTGCGGGACGCTGTGCTGGCTGCTGTGAAAAAGTACGAAAAGCTGGGCGCGAAGATAGTCGAGCTCTCAATGCCGAATATTGCCAACGCCCTGCCCGCCTACTATGTTATATCCAGCGCCGAGGCGTCCTCCAACTTGGCCCGGTTCGACGGCGTGCGCTACGGATACCGCGCCAAGGCCGCGGGACTGACACAGGGCCGCTTTGATGATATAGAGGATTTTTATAAGAAAACACGCTCCGAGGGCTTTGGACCAGAGGTAAAACGCAGGATAATGCTGGGGACCTTTGTGCTTTCGGCCGGATACTACGACGCTTATTACAAAAAAGCGCAGCAGGTCCGCGCCATAATCCGCGGGGAGTTCGACAAGGCCTTCGAGGAATGTGACACGCTGGTATCGCCTGTGGCGCCCACCGTGGCGTATAAAATAGGTGAAAAAAGCGCCAATCCCCTTGAGATGTACATGGGCGACGTTTACAGCGTGCCGGTCAATATCGCCGGGCTGCCCGCGCTGTCGCTCCCCTGCGGCAAAGGCGCGGACGGGCTGCCGGTTGGTATGCAGCTTATTGGCCCGCCCTTTTCGGAAACGCGGCTGTACCAGCTGGGCGCGGCCTTTGAGCGCGAGACAGGAGGCTGTTTATGATTAAGGGCTACGAAATGGTTATAGGTTTGGAAGTTCATATAGAATTAAAGACCGCCACGAAAATCTTCTGCGGATGCCTCACAGCCTTTGGGGCCGAGCCGAACACCCAGTGCTGCCCGGTTTGCATGGGATATCCCGGCACCCTGCCCGTGCTTAACCAGCGCGTCGCGGAGTACGCCATTACAGCGGGGCTGGCGCTTAACTGCGACATTGCACCCTACTCCAAGCAGGACCGCAAGAATTATTTTTACCCTGACCTGCCAAAAGCGTACCAGATATCCCAGTACGACCTGCCCCTGTGCAAGGGCGGCTGGCTGGACATAGAAACCGCCGCCGGTCCGAAGCGGGTAGGCATAACACGCATACACATTGAGGAGGACGCGGGGAAGCTGCTGCACAGCGAGCGGGGCACGCTGGTAGACTGCAACCGCTGCGGCGTACCCCTAATAGAGGTGGTATCCGAGCCGGACCTGCGTTCGGCTGAGGAAGCGCGGGCGTATTTACGGAAGCTGCGGGCGGTAATTCTATATACAGGCGTATCAGACTGCAAGATGAACGAGGGCAGTATGCGCTGCGACGTCAACCTTTCCGTGCGGAAGCAGGGGGAGACGAAGCTGGGCGCCCGGGCGGAAATGAAGAACTTGAATTCCATCCAATTTGCCGTAAAGTCCATAGAGTACGAATACGCGCGGCAGGTAGAAGTTTTGGAGGCCGGCGGGCAGCTGACCCAAGAAACCCGGCGGTTTGACCCTGACACAGGCCGGACCTATCCCATGAGGGTGAAGGAGGACGCCAACGACTACAGGTATTTCCCCGACCCGGACCTGCCTCCGGTGACCACCACGGCAGAGCAAGCGGCGCGTATAAAGGCGCTGCTGCCGGAACTGCCGGACGCCCGCAAAGCCCGGTACGCGCAGGAGTTCAAGCTTCAGGACCGCGACGGCGAAATAATCACCTCTGACAAGGGGCTGGCGGATTATTTCGAACAAAGCGCGGCCCTGTGCAAGTATCCGAAAATTTTAGCCAATCTGCTCATATCAGACCTGGGTACGATAACGGGTGGCTCCGAGGATTTCGCCTGCCCAGTGACGCCGCGGCACATGGCCGAACTGGCCGAGCTGTTGGGTGACGAAATTATAAACAACAGCACCGCCAAAAGGATATTAAAGGATATATGCGAGGAGGACCGCGGCCCCCGCGAGATAGTGGCCAGCCAAGGGCTGGAGCAGATAAACGACGAGGCGGCCCTGCTTACCTTCGCCCTGAGCGCCATAGAGGCGGACCCCAAGTCCGCGCGGGACTTCCGGAACGGCAAGGATGCCGCGGCCAAGGTCATTATCGGCAGGGCAATGGCACGCTCCGGCGGCAAGGCCAACCCCCGGAAGCTTAGCCAGCTTGTTTCGGAGACGCTTCGCGGCTCTTAAGGCAATGTCTTAGGGGACATCGTCCCGAAAACCATTGGGACCGGAGCTTCCGGCTACGAAAATCCATTCCCAAAACCGGGTGGTGGGCTAAACGCGTTGATGGATTGATTGAACTCCCTTAATTTATGCGGTGTCACAAATTGCTATACTAAGGCGCGAAAAGAAATGCACTTTTCACGCCGGTTGTTGGTTGCTCACACACGAAAACACTGAAAGATTTTTAGAGATAGTCGGGCGA
>JAISYE010000131.1 GCA_031297485.1 Clostridiales bacterium | reverse complement strand
CCCGTATTTTATCAATTATGAGTTCAGTGTTTCAAAAAGCGGAAGTGAACATAATAGCTGTGTTACTTACGGGAAAGGAGCGAGGATATGAAAACCTGCGCAATCCTTCAACCGTTCTATATCCCGTGGAAAGGTGTGTTTGACCTAATCCGCATCGCAGACGAGTTTGTTCTGTACGATACGGTTCGATATGTTGAACACTCTTGGATAAATCGCAACAAAATCAAGGCAAATAATGGTTTGCAGTGGTTGCAAATACCCGTTATGACAAAGGGTAAATACGATCAGACGATTAAGGACGCAAAAATTGCCGGATACAAGTGGTTGAAAACACACCCGCAGTCGATTCGTGGTAGTTACGCCAAATCGCCGTATTTTAAAGAGTATTGGGACATGTTTGAAAGTCTCTACTGCGAGCTTGCGGACGAAAAGTATATCGCCAATGTCAACCGCCGTTTCATTGAAATGATTTGTGGATTGCTCGGTATTACAACGCGTATAAGTTACTCATCGGAATTAGAGTTTGGCGATGGCAAAACGGAACGGCTCGTTGAGATTTGTCAAAAACTCGGTTGCAATCGCTACATAAGCGGTCCTGCGGCAAAAGATTACATCATTGAGGAAGTATTTGAAAACGTTGGAGTAGAGCTGCAATATATGGACTATTCCGGCTATCCTAAGTATCCGCAGCGTTTCGGCGAATTTGAGCATGGCGTGACGGTACTGGACTTGCTGTTTAATACAGGCAAAGATGCTCCGTACTACATTTGGGGCTGGCGCCAGAGGGAGTTAACATGAAACGATTTATATATGGAAGTTACTCGTGGATTACAAATGTTGGATGGATGATATTGGACCTAATGCCAGAAATTATTCGCAGAATAGTATTTAAATTTATGCTCGGAAGTTTCGGCAAGGGCAGTTATATTGACTATGGAACATATATCCGCTATATGAAACAGGTTTCGATAGGTACAAAGGTATGGATAAACAGAGGGTGTAAATTTTTTTGTTCACATTATTATAAAGGCGCAAGGCTGACAATAGGAGACCACACGGCAATAGCACCGAATGTGACGTTTTTGGCGGCGGGACACAATTACAATGATATAGGACTTGCGAACATCGCAGGAAGCATAGAAGTTGGGCGCAATGTGTGGATTGGGGCGAATAGTACGATAATAGCAAACATGGAATATGGCCCTGTAACTTCAAGGGGGGGGGGGGCAGTTGTCATAGGAGACGGAGCGATAATTGCCGCGGGAGCCGTAGTGACGAAGAGTGTTCCCCCTTGGAGCGTAGCTGCGGGAGTTCCGGCAAGAGTGATAAAACAGAGAGCGTTGATTGGTTCGCCGAAAAGCTCCGGACAGAAAACCTGACATTTAAGGAAGGTATTTATTATGCGTCCAATGTTGAAGCTGGTGATATTTCATACGACGACGAGGGGCATAACGTACTATTTGAATTGGAGGATAAAAGCTGGTGGTTTAAACATCGCAATAAACTGATTTTAGCGGGCATCGAAAAATTTAAACCTCGGAATAGCCGTATAATAGAAGTTGGCGCAGGTAACGGCAATACGACGAAGTTCCTTGTGCACAACGGATTTCAAACGGCAATGTTTGAGCCGGGCAACCTTGGTTGCATTAACGCAAAGCGGCGCGGAATGGAAAATATAGTTTGTGGATTATTTGGCGGTGATACGGTTAAGTCTAATTGCGTCGAAAGTATTGGAATATTCGACGTACTGGAACATATTAAAGACGACAGAAGATTTTTAGAAGGATTCGGGGAGCAGCTGGAAGCTGGCGGTTTGTTGTATATTACAGTTCCGGCGCACAAATGGCTTTGGTCGGACAGCGATGATTGCGGACATTTCCGCAGATATAACCTCGGAACACTATACGAAGTTGTAGCGGCAAGCGGCTACGAAGTTTTGTATAGCACGTACTTTTGTTGGTTGTTGCTGCCTGTGATTTGGTTGTTTCGCAGATTGCCGTACGTGTTGAGAAATAAAACGAAAACCAAGACGATTAAGCGGTACGGGTTTGTGATCTCGATATTTGCGGATAAAATTGTTAACCGCATGTTAGCGGGAGAGTTGCGGTGTGTTTCAAACGGCAATCGCTGTCTTTTCGGGGCGAGCATATTTATGGTGGCGCGTAAAAAGTTATAGTTATAATAACTTTTACGAGATAGCGGCCGTGTTGATATTCTCCGGGATTAAGGTTATATGAGATTGTAAGTTTACTGTCACGGCGGGCTGTTAGATTAGAGCGGGCTGTTAGATTGGAAAGGAAAGGATATAATGAAAGGCATAATCCTAGCCGGAGGTTCCGGCACAAGGCTTAATCCGCTGACACAAGTAACAAGCAAACAGCTTTTGCCGGTTTACAACAAGCCCATGATATACTATCCGCTTTCAGTGCTGATGCTTGCCGGAATACGCGACATTTTGATAATTTCGACGCCCCGCGATTTACCTAACTTTAAAAGACTTCTTGACGACGGCTCGCGGTTTGGTCTGTGTCTGCAATACAAGGAGCAGCCGTCGCCGGACGGACTGGCGCAAGCCTTTATCTTGGGCGAGGAGTTTATAAACGGCGGATCGTGCGCGCTGATTTTGGGCGATAATATCTTCTACGGTTCAGGATTTTCTGACAAGCTGAAAAAAGCGGTGTCGAAAGCAGGCAGGGCGACAGTGCTGGGTTATTGGGTCAAGGACCCTGAGCGGTTTGGCATAGTTGAGGTTGATGAAAACGGCAAGGCACTGTCGGTGGAAGAAAAGCCTGAGCAGCCAAAGTCAAATTATGCCATAACAGGTTTGTACTTCTATGACGAACGTTGCGTGGAGTTTGCAAAATCCTTGAAGCCATCAACTCGCGGCGAATTGGAAATTACCGATTTAAACAGGCGTTACTTGGAAGTTGGCGGCCTGGACGTCGAATTGCTTGGGCGGGGTTACGCGTGGCTTGACACAGGAACCTTTGATAGTTTGCTGGATGCCGGCAACTTCATCCGCATACTTGAGGAACGGCAAGGGATTGCTATAGCTGATTTAAATGAAATAGCCCGTAACAATGATTGGATTTAAAAGAGAAATGGAATGAGCTGTCTTGATGCGCTTACTCGTGGACGAATACCTTGTTCGCGAGTATAGTATTTACATTGTTATTATGAAAACACCGTATTTCTCGTTGAGAAATACGGTGTTTTTGGCGCGTCCGGAATGTGTGAGAGCTAAGGCGTGTTTGAAAATCCCTAAAAGCGCGAAATTTCGAATGAAACCGCTGTAATTTCGCGCTGCGTCGAGCAAGCCCGACTATCGGAATCCAGTTTTCAGACACGTCCTAGGCGGTGAGAGACCGCTGTGAGCGTGGCGGTAGGAACCACAAACCATCCAAACTCAGCTCTGAAAGGTAAATTTTACGAGAGTGCCAAAATAGCCGCATTTAAGGCAAAATTAGTACGAAAATGTCAAACAAAATTTTTTTTTCTCACTAATTTCAGTGCTGATAAGGTAAAAATGGCTTTATTCAGCCATTTGTTGAGGCTGTTTACCTTTCGTGGCTGATCCAAACTTCACAATTTGACAACCCCCCATTTTTAGTGTATCATAATATCCACAATAAACAATGGCGTTTATTGAACCCCGTGCCATACCGCGCGGGGTTTAATAGACGTTTTTTTATCTTTTTTTCTGTATTTTATTTTAAACAAAGAATAATACAGGTAATCCAGGTTAATTTTTAGATTTCGGAGGTTTAGCAATGGAGAAGGGGAGCCATCAACACCACCAACAGGAAGGCCACCACCAGGAAAGCCGGCATGACGGCCAACAACAGGAAAGCCACCAGCAGGAAAACTACCGCCAGTGCAGTCAAGCCCCAATGGAGGGACTTGGCCTAATGGGAACGCCCATGCCTTATTCCGACGCCACCACCGCCCACGGCGGGCTGCGCATACCCTCAGGCTGCGCCATATCCGGGATAATCGACCGGACGGGAAAGCGCATGAGCGGTGAAAGGATTATCCAGTCCATATCCGTTATGCACGACCGTTCTAATGGCCTTGGGGGCGGGTTTGCGGCCTATGGCATATATCCGGAGTATAAGGAGTTTTATGCGTTCCACATATTTTATAATAATTTATCGGCCAAGAGGGAATGCGAGGAATTTTTGGAAGCGCATTTTGATATAATCAACCTCTCCAAGATACCCACGCGCAAGGTCAAGACAATAACGGACGAGCCGCTTATATGGCGTTACTTTGTAGAGCCGCTGCAAACCAAGTTGGCGGACAGCCAGCTAAACGAGCGGGAATTTGTAATGCGCTGCTCCTTTAAGATAAACACAAGCATACAGGGCGCTTACATATTTTCCAGCGGGAAGGATATGGGTGTGTTTAAGGCCATAGGCTTTCCGGAGGATGTGGGGCGTTTTTATAAATTGGAGGAATACAAGGGCTATTCCTTTACAGCCCATGGCCGTTACCCCACAAATACGCCGGGCTGGTGGGGCGGGGCGCATCCCTTTGCCTTGCTGGACTTTTCCGTGGTGCATAACGGGGAAATTTCATCCTACGACGCCAACCGCAGGACAATAGAGATGTACGGCTATAAATGCACATTGCTGACCGATACCGAGGTTATAACCTATATAATAGATTACCTGCACAGGCGGAAGGGCCTTAATGGTTACGAAATAGCCGCGGTAATAGCCGCGCCTTTTTGGCAGACCATTGAGCGTATGCCCCGGGAGGAACGGGAGAAACACGAGTACCTGCGCAATGTGTTCGCCTCCCTGCTTATTACAGGGCCCTTTTCCATTCTCGTAGGCTTTGAGGGCGGCCTGATGGCCCTTAACGACAGGCTTAAGCTCCGAAGCATGGTAGTGGGCGAAAAAGGGAGTATGGTGTATATGGCGAGCGAGGAAGCCGCAATCCGCGTAATAGAGCCGGACTTGGACAAGGTATGGTCGCCGCGCGGGGGCGAACCGGTAATAGTCGGTTTGGATGGGGGCGAAAGCGAGTGGCTGTAAATTATCTTTATCCTGAATATGAAGTGGCCAGAAATTATGACAGGTGCATAGCCTGCCGCGTTTGTGAGCGCCAGTGCGCCAACGAGGTTCATGAATACCTGCCGGACGCGAATAAAATGACCTGTGACGACAGCAAGTGCGTTAACTGCCATCGCTGTGTGTCCTTATGCCCTACCCGGGCCCTTAAGATAGTCAGAAGCGGCAATACTTACAAGGAGAACGCCAACTGGAGCCGCAAAACCATAGACGAACTCTATAAGCAGGCCGGTACGGGAGGGGTGCTGCTCTCCAGCATGGGCAATCCCGAGGATTACCCCGTATACTTTGACAAATTGCTGCTTAACGCCTCCCAGGTGACAAACCCCTCCATCGACCCCCTGCGGGAGCCTATGGAGACCACGGTGTTCCTGGGCGCGAAGCCGCAGGATATCCGCAGGGACAACTTCGGGCGCCTGCTGACGGATATTCCGCCTCACTTGAAATTATCCATGCCGGTGATGTTTTCCGCCATGAGCTACGGCTCTATAAGCTATAACGCCCATGAAAGCCTGGCGCGCGCCTCGGAAGCCTTGGGCATATTCTACAACACCGGCGAGGGCGGGCTCCATGAGGATTTTTATAAATATGGAAAAAATACTATCGTTCAGGTAGCATCCGGGCGCTTTGGCGTGCACAAAGACTATCTTAACAGCGGGGCTGCCATAGAAATTAAAATGGGCCAGGGCGCGAAGCCTGGTATTGGCGGGCACCTGCCCGGGCATAAAATAGTGGGCGACGTCTCCCGCACGCGGATGATTCCCGAGGGCAGCGACGCCATATCCCCGGCGCCCCACCATGACATCTATTCTATAGAGGATTTGCGGCAGCTTGTTTTTTCTTTAAAGGAAGCATCCAATTACACCAAGCCGGTAATCGTAAAAATAGCGGCGGTGCATAATGTTTCGGCAATCGCCAGCGGAATAGCGCGCAGCGGCGCGGACATTGTGGCCATTGACGGCTTCAGGGGCGGCACGGGAGCGGCCCCGACACGGATAAGGGATAATGTGGGCATTCCTGTGGAACTGGCCCTGGCCAGCGTGGACAAGCAGCTGCGGGATGAAGGCATTAGGGATAATGTTTCCATTGTGGTCGGGGGCGGAATACGCTCCAGCGCGGACGTTATAAAGGCCGTGGCCCTTGGCGCGGACTGCGTGTATATTGGAACCGCCGCCCTTATGGCGCTTGGCTGCCATTTATGCCGAAGCTGCCACGGCGGTAAGTGCAACTGGGGTATTGCCACACAGGTGCCGAAGCTTACAAAGCGGCTTAACCCCAACATAGGCTTCAAACGGCTTGTAAACCTCATGACAGCCTGGCAGCACGAGATAAAGGAAATGATGGGCGGTATGGGTATAAATTCCATAGAGAGTCTCAAGGGCAACAGGCTGATGCTGCGGGGTGTGGGGCTTAATGAGAAAGAATTGGAAATATTGGGCGTAAAGTACGCGGGAGAATAGAGTGATGAGACGGGTATATGTAAATGAGGAATGGTGCCTTGGGTGCCATCTGTGCGAGTATTACTGCGCCTTTGCCGCCACGAATGGGACGGACATGGCGCGGGCGCTGCGGGATACAAAGATAAACGCGCGCATTAAAATAGAAGAAAACGATCAGATAAGTTTCGCCGTGTCCTGCAGGCACTGCACCGAGCCCTATTGTGTAAAGGGGTGTTTGACCGGCGCCTTGACCATAGCGGACGGGATTATATTAATTGACCGTGAGAAATGTATAGGCTGTTATACCTGTATATTAAGCTGCCCCTACGGAGCCATATCGCCGTCAGAGGACGGGGCGGTGCAGAAATGCGAATTGTGTGCGCGCACGGCGGGCGAAGCGCCCATGTGCGTTAAAGGCTGCCCTAACGAAGCCATTGTTTTTGAGGAAAGAGGTTGAATATGCGGCTTGTGATAATTGGAAATTCGGCGGCGGGCATAGGCGCGGTGGAAGGTATACGGCAAACCGGTTCACAGGATGAAATTGTCATAATAAGCGGAGAGCCGTACCATACATATTCGCGGCCGCTGATATCCTACCTGCTGCTGGGCAGGACCACAGAGGAAAGAATGAGGTACCGTCCGGAGGATTTTTACACGAAAAATAGATGTGAGCTTATATTCGGAACAGCCGCGAAGGTCGAGCCGGAAAGCAAGCGCCTTACCCTGAGCGACGGCAGGGTTGTGCCCTATGACAAACTGCTGGCGGCCGCGGGTTCGGTGCCCTTTGTGCCCTCATTCGCCGGCTTGGGCGGTGTGAGGAAAAAGTTTACGTTTATGAGTTTGGAGGATGCCCGCGCCTTGGAAGCCGCCCTCGGCCCTACATCCCGGGTGCTGGTTATTGGCGCCGGGCTTATTGGGCTGAAGTGCGCGGAAGGCATTTTTCACAGGGCTGCGCGGATGACAGTTGTGGACTTGGCGCCCAATATTTTATCCAGTATATTGGACGCGGAAGGTTCGGAAATTGTACAGGGACATCTTGAGGATATCGGCATTGTTTTCAGACTGGGGCGGAGCGTGGCGTCTTTTGAGGGCTACCGGGCTGTTCTGGACAGCGGCGAGAGTCTGGAATTTGACGTTCTTGTGCTGGCTGTGGGCGTGAGGCCTAACACAGGCCTGTTTAAGGGCATTGTGAAAATCGACAGGGGCATAGTTGTAAACAGCAGAATGGAAACCTCGCGCGCGGATATATACGCGGCGGGCGACTGCGCCCAAGGGACGGACGTATCCAGCGGGCAGAGCAAGGTAATAGCCTTGCTGCCCAACGCCTACATGCAGGGCGAGTGCGCGGGCGTTAACATGGCCGGCGGGAGCGCTGTGTTTGACAAGGCCATGCCCATGAACGCCATAGGGTTCTTTGGGCTGCACATAATAACGGCTGGGAATTATAACGGGGAAGTATACTGTGAACGGGAAGGCCGGAACTACAAGAAGTTGTTTTACGGCCAGGACAGGCTGAACGGCTATATTTTAATCGGCGATGTGGAAAAAGCAGGGATTTACACCGGCCTGATTAGGGAACGGACGCCTCTTTCCACAATAGACTTCGGCATGATATGCAAGCGGCCGGGACTGATGGCCTTTGCCCGGGAGGACCGCAAGGTTAAGCTGGGACGTCCGTCAGAGGTTGTGGAAACAGGCGACATGGGGGTGTATTGATATGAGGATATCGGCGGGCCGGCTTGATTTTAAGGAGCTTAATAAGCGGGTTAAGGCGGCGCCGGGAAACGTGGAGATTGAGGAATGTTACGGCCAGCGTTTTATAGGCAGCGGGCTTAGCGGCAAGACCGTAATTATAAACGGGACGCCGGGCAACGCCTTGGGCGCGTATTTGGACGGCGCGACGATAATAGTCAACGGCAACGCCCAGGACGCTGTAGGCGACACCATGAACGACGGCAGGATAATAGTGGATGGCAGCGCGGGAGACGCGCTGGGCTACGCCATGCGCGGCGGGCGGATATTTGTCCGGGGCAGCGCGGGGTATCGCACGGGCATACACATGAAGCAATATCAGGAAAAGAAGCCGGTCATAGTAGTGGGAGGACGCGTGGGCAGTTTTCTGGGCGAATACCTTGCCGGAGGCTTGATTGTGGTGCTGGGTCTTGCCGGCGAAAGCGAAAGCCAAAGCGCGCCTGTGGGGAATTTTACAGGCACCGGTATGCATGGCGGTCTGCTCTTTATACGCACCGAACAGGCGCTGGAGAACCTTCCGGCTCAGGTTTGGGCGCAGGACGCCAAAAGTACGGACTTGGAAATAATTGTCCCTTATGTCAACGAGTTTGCGGAGTATTTTAAAATGGACGCCGCTGAAATCTTACAGGGCCGCTTCCAGGTGCTGCGGCCAAACGCCAAAAACCCTTATCACCAGCTATATACGGCTAATTAAGGGGAGGGAAAAAGATTAAGACCTTGGGGCCTAACGATGGTTTGTTCGTTGGCCCCAATCCCCGCTGGGGATTTTGCCCCATACGTGCGAACTTAAGGTTTGGGGAAGGTCAAAAGATTAATACCAATGGACACTTCACCGTTAGGGGCCTAACGATGGTTTGTTCGTTGGCCCCAAACCCCGCTGGGGATTTCATCCCCGATAGTCGAGCTTGCTCGACGCAGACCCCTTTTCAAGGGCGGCGAGTACAGCGCTTTTTGACGCAGGGACAGGCTTTTTAACAAAAGGGACTGGTTATTTTTTTCTTAAGTTCGCGTTTATGGGACTTCGCCCCAGACCCCTTCTTAAGGGCGGCGAGTACAGCGCTTTTGATGCAGGGACAGGCTTTTTAACAAAAGGGACTGGTTATTTTTTTCTTAAGTTCGCGCTTATGCGTTTTATCCCAGAACGGACATAAATATAGAAACAAGCAGGTGAACGGATGCTTTCGAATGTAGTTATAGGGCAGTATTATCCTGCCAAATCCCATATACACAGCCTGGACCCGCGTGTCAAACTGCTGGCGGTCGTTGTGTACGTAGCGGCCTTATTTGTGGCGGATAGCTGGCTTGGCTACGGACTGACCGCCGCCTGCCTCGGGCTGGTGATTTACGCCTCCAACGTGCCGCCTGTGTATCTTTTGCGAGGGCTGCGGGCAGTATTTATGATCATAGTTTTTACCGCGTTCCTGAATATTTTTTTCACGCCAGGCACTCGGGTAATATTCAGCTTTTGGATTTTTACCATGACAGCGGAGGGCCTGATTACGGCGTTTAGAATGACCTTGCGGCTGGTGCTGCTTATTACGGGTTCGTCTCTTTTAACGCTGACTACTTCTCCCATACAGCTGACCGACGCCATAGAGTTCGCCCTTAAGCCGCTCAAAAAGATAAAGGTGCCGGCCCATGAACTGGCTATGATGATGACCATTGCCTTACGGTTTATCCCGACGCTGCTGGAGGAGACGGATAAGATAATGAAGGCTCAGATGGCGCGGGGCGCGGACTTTGACACAGGCGGGCTGATGAAGAAAGCGCGGAGCCTGGTGCCCCTGCTGGTGCCGCTGTTTCTTTCCTGTTTCAGGCGGGCGGACGAGCTGGCTATGGCTATGGAGGCGCGCTGTTACCGGGGCGATATTAACCGCACGAGAATGAAGCAGATGCTGCTGACCGGCAAGGATTACAAGGCTTTGGGGTTTCTTGCCGGATACGCCGCCGCGGGCCTCCTGTCCAGGCTGTTATATTCGTGAAGGTAATACCATGTACTGATAGCCCCTATTGGAAACTGACGAATTATTATACTCACACACGGAAACATCTTCGTCGGGTTTCGCCCGACTATCGCTAAAAATCATTCAGTGTTTTCGTGTGTGAGCAACTAACAACTGGCGCGAAAAGTGCATTTCTTTTCGCGCCTTAGTATAACAAAGGAAGTGAATCAAGAATGAAAACCATAGCGAAAATTGAGCGGACAGATTGGTTCGAGTTTGACGGCTCGTTTGGGTGCTCGCAGGATTGGTACGGGATAAAATGGCGGCGTTTGGCTGGCTGCGGCCCCACGACTGCCGCCAATATTTTCTATTACGCCAGCCGGCTGGACCCGCGTTACAAACAATTGTACGAATACCAGCCCTGCGATGCGCGTGAAAACTTGGCACAACTTATGAACGATGTTTGGGAATATATTACGCCAACGCAAATGGGGTTATTTAAGACACGGCAGTTTGCGGAGGGCGCGGAGCGTTACGCTCGAACGCGGGGGGTAAAGCTCGCCTGCCGGCTGTTCAACAAAGGAGAGGCCAATTCCCTTGCCAATGGAAGCAACAGTGAAAGTAAGGAGGACTTTTTTTCCTTTATTGCCAACGGTCTCCGAGAAGGGCTGCCCTTGGGGTTTTTGAACCTTTCCAACGGCAAGCTGGACAATTTACACACCTGGCACTGGGTAAATTTACTGACCTTGGAAACAGATGAAGCCAACAATTATTTCTCCTTGGCTTCGGACGAGGGTGCGGCGAAAATGCTGAACATGTCGCTATGGTTTGAAACAACTTCCCACGGAGGCGGTATTGCGGCAATTTATCCCGCCAAGTAGCCCCGCCGCGCTGAAAGTCAAAAGCATTAAAATAGGGGCACGGCTTATCGTGCCCCTTATTGCTTATTTGCCGCCCCAAGGGCTACCACTTGTTGGCTTCAATGTATTTTTCAGCGCACACAGCTGCCACGGCGCCGTCAGAAGCGGCGGTTACAACCTGACGCAGGGGCTTCCTGCGTATGTCGCCAGCGGCAAAGACTCCGTCAATGTTTGTCCTCATGCAATCGTCCGTAATAATGTACCCTTGCTCATCCGCTGCCACCGCGTCCTTGAACAAACCGCTTACAGGGTCAAACCCTATAAAGGGGAACACGCCTAACAGACCGTCTTCTTCCCTGGCGCGGCGCTCTGTGATTGTGCCGGTCTTTAAATTCTTTAAAATTACCGCCTCAACGACGTCCTCGCCCTTTATCTCCTGCACAACAGTATCCCACATAAACTCCAGCCGTGGATTTTGGAAAGCTTTCTCCGTAATGTGCTTGGCTGCCCTAAGTTCGTTCCGCCTGTGGACAATTGTCACCTTCCGCGCGAATTTCGTAAGGTACAGCGCTTCCTCTACAGCGGCATCCCCGCCGCCGATTACAAACACCTCTAAATCTTTGAAAAAAGCAGCGTCGCAAGTTGCGCAGTAAGACACGCCCTTGCCAGTCAGTTCCGCCTCACCCGGACACCCTATAACTTTCGGCTTGCCGCCTGTGGCGATTATAACGGCACGCGCCTCGTACACACCCTTGGGGGTAGTTATGCTTTTCAGCCTGCCGCTTAAATCCACCGCCTCCACAGGGTCTGTCAGTATTTTCGCGCCAAAGCTTTCCGCCTGCTCTACCATGCGCGCCACAAGGCTTTGACCACCGGCGTCTGCGCCTGCGCCCGGGTAATTGGCTATGGCGTCCGTAATTACAACCTGACCGCCAGGCACGCCCTTTTCAAACACAATTGTCTTTAAATTGGCGCGGCTGGCGTACAGCCCTGCCGAAAGCCCTGCCGGGCCTGCCCCTATTACCGCTACATCCAACCTCATGGCCGTCATACCGTTAAACATATGGCTTGCCTTACTTTTGCCGCGGCCGCGGGGCCTTCCAGCAGTTCCACCAGCCTCAGCGCAAAGGGCACGGCGGCGCCCGGTCCTTTTGCCGTGGTTACAGGCCCGTCCGTAACAACAAGCTCGTCTACATATACGGCGCCCGTAAGCTCGGCTTCCATTCCGGGGTAACACACCGCCCTGCGGCCTTCAAGCAGCCCCACAAGCCCCAAGAAAACAGGCGCGGCGCATATGGCGGCGACTTTTTCACAATTAGCGCGGCGCCGGTCAATCAAAGCCCGCAGGCCTCCGTGTTCCTTGTAACGCGCAGCGCCCGGCCCGCCCGGCAATATTGCGATGTCATACTCGCCTTCGCAAATTTCAGAAAATTTTTTATCCGCTTTGACAGTAATGTCATGGGAACCGTGCACATCAGCGCTGTCGTCCAGCGACGCGCTTATGACTTCCACACCCGCGCGCCGCAAAATATCCAGCGTGGAAAGCGCCTCCATTTCCTCAAAACCCTGGGGCAGCACCAATAATGCCTTGGACATACCAATACCTCCATTAAAAAACTCAACAAAGAACCTAACGAACAAGCTAACGGTGAATTATCCGTTGGCGGCGAAAATTCCGAATTCCCTATTTCTCGAAATCCTCGTCAGTTGTGTAACTGCAGCCGTGCTCATCGCACTCGGCTTCAACGCACTCGCACTCGTCATCGTCGTCGTAGTAATATTCTTCCCTGCGCTTTCCGGCGCACAGTTTCGCGGCGATAAACGCCACCAGAGCCGCCAGCGCTATTATGCTCAACACCAGCAGTAATACGCTGCGGAATTTTTCGCGCTTGTGGAAATCTCTTAACAGGTCGCGCAAATCCTCCGGCAAAACAACTTGTTCCCAAATCTTTTTCATAAACTCACCTTCCCTTTATTTTGCTGTTAAAATAGAGTTTGTCATTTCTGACCCATTCCCTGCTGCTTATTAAAGCATTATATTCCGCGTAGGCCCTGCGCATGATTTGTTTTTCATCCTGGAATTTAAGGAGATGATACGCTTCGTGCTGCTTGTAGTAACCCACATCGTAAAAGTATTCCTCCTTTTGCGGTTTACAGTAAAAGGAATCCGTTGTCATAAGATACCAAAACACTGTCTTGCTTATTACTTCGCCATTGCTTTTAAAGGAATACTTTGTCTTGCCGATAAACTTTACTACCCTGGCTGAAACTCCGGTTTCTTCTTTTACTTCGCGCAGGGCTGTCTGCTTATATGTCTCCCCTTCCTCCAGCGTGCCCCGCGGCATAACCCAACCTATATAGTTGCCCTTTTGATTCTTATACAGCAGCAGTACTTTGGCCTTGTGTATAACAATACCCCCGCAGCTTATTGCTTCTGTCACATCTACTCCTCCGATTTCCAACCATATTCCATTAGGCAGAGTATATCGCGTTTATCTTTTTATTTCAAGTACATGATGATTATCGTGTTATTTTGTTTAACTTGCGGAAATTTATACGCGCAATAGACCTTATAAACATATCGCAAATTGATTCCAACAAGGTTAAGGAAATTTATATTCGTGTTTATTCGTGTCTATTCGTGGTTTAAAAAAACAAAATCACGCTCGCCCGCCTAACCTGCTTGTACCGCAAATTAAAAAACCGAAGGCCGCTAAGGGTCCTTCGGTTTTTTGTTTCATGCCGCGTAATGTGTCTATTATGGTTAATCATCCCCAGCCATGCCACGCGCCGTTTGAATCATCGCGCGTACATTTTCCGGATGCGTGCCGAAGGACAACGGGCAGCCGTTGGCCATTATAAACCCTCCGGCAGCGCAGGCGTTCATCTGGCGGCGCGTTTCCCGCGCCACGTCCTGGGGCGTGCCCATCTGTAAGATGTACACGCTGTCCAAATTACCGAACAGACATACGGAACGCTCCAAGGCGGCGTATATCTCGCC
>JAISYE010000130.1 GCA_031297485.1 Clostridiales bacterium | reverse complement strand
CGTCGAGCAAGCTCGACTATCGGGGGCGAAGTCCCCAGCGGGGTTTGGGGCCTAACGATGGTTTGTTCGTTGGCCCCTAACGGTGAAGTGTCCGTTGGTCTTAATCTTTAGACCTTTCTCATTCCTTAAGTTCGCGCGTATTGGGCATAGCCCCTAACGGTGAACTGTCCGTTGGTTTTAATCTTTTGACCTTTCCCTATCCTTAAGCTTGCGCGTATGAGAATCACCCCGCTGTTCTGCAAAATTCTACAGCCCGCAAAAAATATTCCGGCAAACCGGAATCAAAGTAAATATATTCTCCGCTTCCGGGGTGAACAAAACCAAGGGTTTTCGCGTGCAGCACCTGCCCCGCAAAGCCCAGAGCAGCCGCGCCGGACGGCCCGTATACCTCGTCGCCCAGCAGCGGGTGCCCTTCGCTCGCCATATGGACTCGTATCTGGTGGGTCCTGCCGGTTTCCAGCGCGGCCTCTATCCATGTGAATTTCCCGAACCGTTCCAGCACACTGTAATGCGTAACCGCAGGCTTGCCGCCGGATACCACCGCGATTTTCTTCCTGTCCGACGGACTCCTGCCCAGAGGCTTGTCAATTGTCCCGTTATTGCCCGCAACACGGTTGTACACAATAGCGTGATACACCCGCGTCATAGAATGATTCTCCAGCTGCCGCGAGAGTTTGACATGAGCCACGTCTGTCTTGGCTGCCACAAGCAAGCCGGAGGTGTCCTTATCTATGCGGTGCACTATGCCGGGACGCAGCACGCCGTTTATACCGGAAAGCCTGCCCGCGCAGTGATACAGCAGCGCGTTAACCAGCGTGCCGGAAAAATGCCCGGCAGCCGGATGCACCACCATGCCGCGCGGTTTATTTACAACACACAACTCTGCGTCCTCATAAACAATATCCAGCGGAATAGGCTCCGGCACCGCTTCCAATACCCTTGGCTCTGGAATTGAAATTAAAATGCCGTCGCCCGCGTGGATTTTTAAACTCGCCTTGGCGGGCAGGTTATTCACCGTCACGGCCTGGACGCCGATCAGCCGTTGAATGGCGTTCCTGGAAAGGGAATCTATATTACGGGCAAGGTATACATCCAGCCGTTCGCCTTCGCCGCAGGGTTCAACAACAAAAAATCCCATATGCTCAGGCCCTTCTCGCCTCCAGCAGATAGAGAAGCGCAAACAGCAGCGCCCCCACAACAAGGCAGCAATCGGCTACATTAAACACAGGGAAATCTATAAAGCGCACACGAAAGAAATCAACCACATAACCCGTTCTAAATCGGTCGATACAATTCCCCAGCGCTCCGGCCGCAATTAATATCAGCGCGAACCGCGTCCAGCCGGTCTGCTTTGTCTTGGCCAGGCTGCGGTAGTATAAAAAAACCGCCGCCAAAATCACTACAGTCAGCGGAACAAAGAACCAGCGCCAGCCCTGCATTATACCAAAGGCCGCGCCGTCGTTCTCCACGTAGCACAGGTCGAAAATACCCTCTATAATTGTAATCGACGCCACAGGCCGCAACAGCCTTACCGCCAGGAACTTCGTCACCTGGTCCAGCGTCACCAGCAGCGCAATCGAGCCGATTGCGATTATACCCATTAAGTTCCAACTCCTATCCGCGCAAGCGCGTCTAAAATAACCGCCTGTGCCAGCCCGCGCTCTACGTAGGCTTCGCCCAGCGCGCGCAGCATAACCGCGTTAATTGCCCCGCCGCTGTTTTTCTTGTCCATCGTCATCTGATTATATACGTCGCAAGCCGAAAAATCCGCGCACCCGCCCAAGTTTACCGGCAAGCCAAAGTAAGTCAGCAGCTCAAACACCTGGTCCTTGTCTATGCCCGCCTGCCCGGCGCATATGTGCAAGGCGGCGCACATGCCCAGGGCAACGCAATGGCCGTGGGGCAGTCTAAAGCCGGACAGACTCTCTATCGCGTGTCCGAAGGTATGGCCGAAATTCAATATTGCCCGCGGTCCGAACTCCTTCTCGTCTCGGGACACTACCCCCGCCTTTATGGCGCAGGACCCCAGCACCATTTCCGCCAGGGCGTCCTCTTCCAAGGCGCGGATACTGCCGCGTCGTTCGCGGATAAAACGGAAATAATCCGCCCCGCCTATAAGCCCGTGCTTTATCACCTCGCCCATGCCCGAGGAAAATTCCCGGGCGGGCAAGGTCTTGAGGGTATTGACGTTAATATATACCAGGGCCGGCTGGTAAAAGGCGCCGACTATATTTTTATGGCCCGTGAAGTCCACACCTGTCTTGCCGCCCACGCTGCTGTCAACCTGGGCCAGCAGTGAGGTGGGGACCTGGACATAGGCCACCCCGCGCATATATGTGGCTGCCGCGAACCCCGCCATATCACCCGTTACCCCGCCGCCCAGGGCGATTACCACGGCCTGCCTGTCCAAGCGCCGCTCTATAAAAAACCTGTAAAATTCAGCGATAGTGTCCAAATTCTTGCTGGATTCCCCGGGCGCAAACTCTATATGGGAAAGCTCGGCCACAGGCTCCAGCTGTCCCAGCAGAGCGTTCAGGTAAATATCAGCCACATTGGCATCCGAAACAACACACGCGCGCCTGCCCTTAAGCCCGGCCTTTACAAGCGCTGCCCCCAGGCCGTCAAAGTCTCTCGCGCAATAAATAGGATACGGGTACTCTGTGGAGACTCGCAGCTCGTCCATAGATTTCCTCACATCCTGTATATTTATATTATCTCCAGATAATTTTTATCCGGCAATGAGGGCAGTGGCGCGGAGGGCAGCGTCTGATACCAATAGGCCACAGAGGCGATATCGTCCTGAAGGGGCAGATAGCGTCCGCCGCTGCGCCAGCCCAGGGCTTGAATGGTAACCTTTAACTCCTCTGAAAATCGTACAGGGTCCAATATATGCCAACGGTACATGCCGAATCGTTTTTGGGTTTTAAAAAAATTGTCCGTTCCAAAGTCATGAAAGCCTGTATATGGCGTTGTAAAGGAAATATATTTATCATGGGTTGTGGGGTCCTCAAAATTATACGAGCCACAGAAGTAATCCTCTGTGCCGGTTCCACATATAGTGGGGAATTGGGTATCACCGTCCATGTAGAACTTTATTTCACCTTCGCCCCACCATCCGCTGTTGTTTACGCCCCAGGCCATATAGGTTCCCACGTAATGCCCCGCGCCCCATATGCCCTCCGCAATGGTGTACACGTCCTTGTAGGGCAGCGGGTTAACCCTGTTAAAATACGCGTGAAAATAGGCGCACGGCCCCTCCAGTTCCCCCAGTTCATAATCAATCTGATAGTAGTAGGTTACCGGCTCTTCCCCGCGGTTTTCCATGGTTATGCGGCAGCGCGCCGCAAAGGGCATTGGCCAGTAAGAATTAAAGGCGCTGCCTGGGTTGACGCACACAGCCAGGGAAGATATTTGCGCGTACTGGTTCCAGCCAGCGCAGAAAAAATCCCCAACCGGACATTCCACAGAAGGGTGGGCCTGTCCGTCCCAGTAGAAACGCAAAATCGCGTTTCGCCAGGCGCCGGTGGGCGTAAGCCATATATGCCTTATTATGCCCGGTCCTGTTATGTCCGCTAGCTCAAAGGTTTCGCCAGGCGCGACGCGGACATACGGGCTTACCTTCCAGCCGCGGCCAAGTTCCCGCGCGGCCTCGGAAGCAAGGCCCTGCCCTATTTCCGCCATCCCGGCCTTTCCGGGTTCGCCCTTAAAATTTTCCGGCGAAATAGAGCGTGTAACACGTTTGGAAATCTGCCACAGATTTCCTATTCCAAATTCAGTTGACATAAAAATCCTCCTTAAATGCGGGCGAACGCAGTCGCCCCTACAGTAATTTTAATTTTAAAGCTGCCCTCAACAGTCCGAGGAACAGGGGATGCGCCCTGTTGGGACGGCTTTTAAACTCCGGATGAAACTGCACTCCTATATAGAACCGGTTTGACGGGAGTTCCACCGCCTCCACCAGTTTGTTGTCAGGGGATATGCCGCACACGCGCAGCCCGTTACGTGTCAGTTCGTCTCTGTAGCTGTTGTTAAACTCGTATCTGTGCCGATGGCGCTCGCTTATTACAGGCGTACCGTACAGCCCGGCCAGGAGGGAATCCGGCATCGCGCCGCAGGGGTATGCTCCCAGGCGCATTGTTCCGCCGGTGTTCTCAAGCCCTACCTGCTCGTCCAAAATATCAATTACCCTGTACGGGGAATTCTTGTCAAACTCGCCGCTGTGGGCGCCCCTCAAGCCGCATACGTTCCGCGCGAACTCTATTACCGCCATGTGCATCCCCAGACATATGCCCAGCATTGGGACGTCGTTCTTCCTCGCGAATTCGCAGGCTGTTATCTTGCCTTCTATGCCCCTGTCGCCAAAGCCGCCCGGAATTATTATCCCATCCGCGCCGGACAGGACACCGGCCACGTTGCTTGGAAGGACAGTTTCGCTGTCCACCCACTTTATAGCCACCTCCGCGCCTGCGGCGTACCCCGCGTGGTTGAGGCTTTCAATTATTGACAGGTAGGCGTCATGGAGTTTTACATACTTGCCCACTATCGCGATTGTCACCGCGTCCTTGCGGCCGCTCAGCCGCGCTATCATTGCGCGCCATTCCCGCAGGTCCGGCTCCTGGGTGGCAAGCGACAGTTCCCTGCACACCACCTTGTCCAGCCCGTTGGCGTGGAGCATCAGCGGGGCCTCGTACAGGCAGGGCAAAGTGAGGTTCTCTATTACGCAGTCCCGCTTAACGTTGCAGAACAGGGAAATTTTATCCTTTATACCCTCTGTTATCGGCTCATCTACCCTGGCTATTATTATATTGGGCGATATGCCCATGGACCGGAGTTCCTTCACCGAATGCTGCGTGGGCTTGGACTTGTGCTCGCCGGAACCTTTGAGATAGGGTATGAGCGTAACGTGGATAAACAGGCAGTTGCCCTGCCCGGCTTCCAGCGCTATTTGCCGGATGGCTTCCAAAAAGGGCTGGCTTTCGATGTCGCCCGTTGTGCCTCCTATTTCAGTTATTAAAACATCCGCGCCGGTTTTCTCCGCGCCAGCGTAAATAAAGCTCTTTATTTCATTGGTAATATGGGGAATCACCTGCACGGTCTCGCCCAAGTACCCGCCTGTGCGCTCGCGGTTAAGCACATTATTGTAGACCATGCCGGATGTGAGGTTGGAAAATTTCGTGAGGCTTTCGTCTATAAACCGTTCGTAATGCCCCAAATCCAAATCTGTTTCCGCGCCATCGTCTGTCACAAACACCTCGCCATGCTGAAACGGACTCATGGTGCCTGGGTCTACGTTCATATACGGGTCCAGCTTTTGCGCGGCGACCTTCAGCCCCCGCTGCTTAAGCAGCCGGCCCAGCGACGCCGCAGTAATTCCCTTGCCCAGCCCGGACACCACCCCGCCTGTTACAAAAATGTATTTCTTCATCTCCACTCTCCCTTGGCTTATGCTGAGGCAATTGTACTATAGTTTCAATCCACATTTGGGTGGGAACCCAAATGACTAATAGTCGAGCTTGCTCGACACTTGTAACGTCAAAAGGCTTCGCTTTCGACAGGGACCGGAACGTCCGGCGGGACCGGAACGTCCGGCGGGGCCGGAACATCCGGCGGGGACGGAACATCCGGTGTAACGGCGGCTTCGCCGTTAAGAATCCACATCCGGGGCGAGGCTTCGGATGACCACTTAGGAATGACGAATTAATTAAACGCCAAATTTTTTCAAAGTGATAGTCGAGCTTGCTCGACGAAAATGCGAACGCTTCAACGCATTTCCGAAAAAGTTTGGTATCTTATACTTTAGTCATTCCTTACCTGTTTAATGTAGCATGATGGCGACAAAATTGCAAGAATCGAGCATCCTCTGTAACCAAGTTTTAAAAGACCCATACAGTAACGCGGGATTCAAGAATTTCCCCACACAAAATGAGGCGAAAGCAGACATTCTTTTACTAAAACGCCTGCTTTCGCCTCATGAGATTGATGCTTGGGATGGTTAACCTAAATATTTTTCCAAAAGATACGGTGCCAGGCTTTCCGACGGAATTTTGAACTCCACTAAGCCGCGGGCATATGGAGCTATATCGTATGGGTTGTAATAAATTACTAATTCGCTGCCGCTGAAATAGAAATTATAGCCGTCGTAACTGTCCAAATCGTTTGCCGTTATTTCATTGACAATCTCCCAATCCTCCGAATCCGTATCCCGGATTTTGTTCATCTCTTTGGCGAGGATTTCCTTATAATCGGCGTCAGGTTTGAATACATCCGCTAAAGACAGGAGCTTTGACGCGGCTTGGTCAATCACGTAAGAGGAACGGGTCTCAAGGCCGTGAGCGCCGCCGGCATAATCGTAGCCGTCCAACAAAACAGCAAAAGTGCCGTTATCGCCGTATTGGAAGGAATATACCATATCGCTGGCGTAAGAGTAAATTTCGTCGGCAGCGGATTCGGAAATTTCCTTGTAGGTGTCAAGGATATTCTGTTCATTGTCATAAAAGATATCCGAAAAAGTCTTGTTTAGCGAGGTCTCAAAGGTTTTGCCGCCAAAACCCGCGAACTGGGGAATCGCGTATTGGCTGGTAACCACATGGCCGTTTTCGTCCAAATCCTCACTGTAATTATAAGTCAGCGAACTGACCAGGATATCGGAATCCAACTGCACGGAATAAGCGCTGAATATTTTTATGGCACTCACAGTGGTTGTGCCATCGCCGTCCGTTTTATATTCAGGAATAAACAGGGCGGCGCGGTTGAAATAATCGGTGATGAAAGACAAGGGAACAAACAAATTCCCGTCAATCAAACGGTATTCAGACCGGTCAAAATCAACGCCGTCGATTTTGACTATTCCGCTTTTCAGAGCAAAGGTAATGCTTGTATCGCCATCGTCGAAAGAAACCGTTCTTGTTTCGCTGTCATAGGTCACCTCGAATCCTATCATTTCCATCAGCGCGCGCAAGGGGACATATACCTCCGCGTCATCCGCCGCAGCGGTCTTCGGGCCTTTAAGGGACACGCCGTTGATAAACGCGGAAACGGCATGAGTGTCTGGCGGCAGTTCCGCCGCGAAAACCCGGGGCGCGACCGCGAAAGACAGGACAAAAGCCAGCGAGACGGCTGTTAAAAACATTCTTTTTTGTTTCATCTGGACCTCCATGTAATTTATTTGCCTTGTTACCTATAAAATACGCAAGGCGTTAAGGTATGTCTGAAAATTCATCAGAGCACGAAATTTCGAATGACGCGGGCGAACACAGTTCGCTCCCGTACACGGCCTACGTTCCGAGGCCCCATTGCGCGAACTTAAAAGGTCAAAAAGATTAAGACCTTGGGGCCAACGAACAAACCATCGTTAGGCCCCAAACCCCGCTGGGGATTTCATCTCCAGACCCCTTCTTAAGGGCGGCGGGTGCAGCGCTTTTGAGGCAGGTACAGGCTTTTTAACAAAAGGGATTGGTTATTTTTTTCTTAAGTTCGCGCCAATGGGGCTCTGGCCTTGGTGCGAACTTAAGGCTTGGGGAAGGTCAAAAGATAAGACCTTGGGGACTCTGCCTCCAAACCCCCGCAAGGGACTTCGCCCCTTGACCCCATCTTAAGGGCGGTTAGTGCAGTATTCTTATGCGGGATGCAACTTATTTTTTCTTAAGTTCGCGCATATGACCCGAGCTCGGGACTTCCGGTCGTTTGGAAAATGTATTCGTTCGTGGGTATATATCAGCACATCCACTTGCATTTCGCAGGGTTCGGCTCGTTCTCCACCGCAATGGCGCGCAGTGCGGCGGTGTAATCCTCGCAGACTTCCGCGGATACCACATCGTAGGCTTCCTCGGATTCATTAACCCCCAAACGGTCGTAGGCAATCGCGGCGGAAGCGTACCACAAAAGGCCAAGGGAGCCTGTCGGCGAGTAGACGCTCTGGATTGCCGCCTCGAATATTACCCGGGCGGCCGCGAGCGTAACGGGGTCGCTGTCAAATTCATGGACGACGCTGCCGCACTCGCGCTTGTAACGCTTAACCTCCGCCAGTTTGACTTCGCCCTCAAGGAAGCCCCGGCAAAGGTTCAGGGCGGTACGCGCCCGGGGATCACCAGGACGGCGCTTCTCCCAGATGGGCAGCACGCGGCTCTCGGAAAACCCGACGCTCCACTTGCCTATTGTCGCCTTGCTCTGAGTTTCAATAAGCCGCATAAGCGCGAGCGTTTCCGGCGCGTCTATGCCAAGACCGAGCATTTTACGCAGTTTCATAATCATTCCTCCAGTACAAATCCAGTACAAGCGGGCGTCAGAGTATCCTTGTTTTAGGCGGCGCCCCATAGATGCGAATTTAAGACTCGGGAAGCAATGTAAACAAGATTGGTTCACTTATCGAAGGGCAAGCCGTGAGATTTCATCCTCAGAAGTATTAAAGGCAGCAGCTAGAAGATCGTCAGGGATGTTTTGCTGCTTAAGGATAATTATAGCGTCCTCCTTAGCACGGCGTGCTTCTTCCGCCTGGCGTTGTAATTCAATAAACTCATCCGAACCCTTGGCCCAGGTTACCAGAATGGAATACAGCTCCGGAAATTCATGTTTTATATCAGCCCTTGCCATACTTATTAACTCCTCCACAATTCTTTTATTCACGTTTAAAATAACGGACATATAGTAGTCATCTATGCTCAGGTCCAACTTTTCGGCTTCACTTTTGAGTTTTATAAGCTGTACCGGCGTCAGTTCCCTGCATAAACTAGCGAGCCAGATATTTTCTTCAGGGTCCAGCTCCGCGCCCACAATAATCTGTATCGGAAAAGGATAACCCTTTATATAGTATCCGCCCTCAAATGGCTTTTCGATTTCAACGCCCTTCTCCTCCTTTAAGTATTTCATCAGCGCCCTTGGGTAACTTTTTGAAATAAATGTGATGGTTACCTGGCGTGGGTCCACATCCTCAAAGGCGCTGAACAGCCCCGCATATCCGAAGGCTTTATAAAACGCGTTTACTGAGATATAATCCTTCGGCGATTTATACTCTATGATGTTATATTTGCGGAATATCCGGCCTATATTCTTTTCTACCGGTTCATCGCTGTTCTTTTTCAGCAGCAGGTCGATTCGCAGGGGTTCCTTGCTCAGGCGGAACTCGCTGAGATATTCAATATCATTACTTGAAAAAAACTCGTGCCGAAGACCGCTGTAACACACTTCGTGCCAGCGGGTCATCTCGTTATTGGACTGTTTTCCCTCTGCCATTTCTTCACCTCGCGGTTTTTTTATTGACTTTATTATATTCCACGGACTGAAAAAATTCAAATATACCGTTTTACCGCGGGGTCGAAGCCCCATAGCCGCGAACTTAAGAAAAAGATAACCTTTTCTTGAAAAGGCTGCACCTGCATCAAAAAGCGCTGCGCCAGCCGCACTTGAAGTAGGGGTCTGGGGACGAGT
>JAISYE010000129.1 GCA_031297485.1 Clostridiales bacterium | reverse complement strand
ATCGTTCATTCAGGAGAAACGCGCCCAATTTTCACCGGACATTGATTTTACCGCATTGATGTCATTTTTGTTTCTCGGGTATTGATAAATCAAGGTTTCCAAAAAATTAACATGTTTCTCCTGGGCGCAGTGTAAATATACTCATGAACGCATACATTTTCCAAACAAGGCGCGGGCAGTTCTAGGGGCGAATTGTGTTTGCCCGCGCCTTATGGCAATCGGAGCGTCCGCGGGTATAACTATTGACGCCACCTTGATTAGACAGTAGATTAGACAGTATAAAGTTCCAAAGTAAATTTACAATGACGGCGCAGTTCTCTCAAAGCAATTTCTGAGTTTGGGAGTTTATTCTTTCTTTGTTCCTTAGGCGCTGGCGGGACTGTAGGGGCGAACTGTGTCCGCCCTCTGCAACAAATTCTAACGTTCGCGGGCATAAACAAAACCTGCCGCGTCTGTCCCAAATTTCTAAACCAGCGTAACGTTGGTTGGAGCTTAGAATCTGAGTTGGCTTCACTGCTAAGAATCATTAGAACCATTGACTAAATCCGCTTAATGTGATATGTTAAATAACATAAATAACTCTAAGTTCTAAGAAATTGGGGAAATTATTTTGGCTTTTAATGGAGTGTTTATTGGAATCATGGCGTTTGCGATAATCGGATTTTTTCATCCCATTATTATAAAAGTAGAGTATTATTTTACCGACAAAGTGTGGCCGGTATTTCTGATTGTGGGGATTGCCGCCGTTGTGTTGTCGTGCTTTATTAAGCAAACGCTGGTTTCGGCGTTTTTAGGCATTTTCGGGTGCACCGCGCTGTGGTCAATTCATGAGTTGAAGCAGCAGACGGCGCGCGTGGCAAAGGGATGGTTCCCTAAAAATCCGAAACGCACAGCGGCCACTGGCGGGGACCGCTTATGAAAAACAAGGCAATGGTATTGGCGGAGGCTGTTTTTGACGTATTGTACTTAACTGCCGTCATTTTGTCCGGAGTGCTGCTGTGCGCGCTTTCAACAGGCGGCGAGGCTAGGGGGTACGGCATAATGGCATTAATTTTGGGTGTGGGTGACGCGTTTCATCTGACGCCGCGCATACTATCCGCCCGGGGCGTTCCGTCCTCCGCGGCTGGCGGAACGCCGTCTGCGGACGCGTGGATTGGATACGGCAAACTAATTACATCCATTACAATGACCGTGTTTTATGTATTCTTATGGAACATAGGGGTTTCCCATTACGCGCCGCCGGGTTTCGGCCGGTTTACGCCGCTGATATACGCCGCCGCCGGGCTGCGGGTGGCCTTGTGCCTGTTTCCGCAGAACAAATGGGTTTCAAGCCAGCCCGAAAGGCATTGGAACATTTGGAGAAACATCCCGTTTTTCGCCCTTGGCGCGGCGGTTGCGGCTATGTACGCGGCTGGCGCGGCAACCCGGGCTGACGGGCTGTCGTTAGTGTGGGCCGCGATTGCCGTCAGCTTCGCCTGTTATATCCCGGTTGTCCTGTTCGGCGCCAAGTGCCCCAGGCTCGGGATGCTGATGCTTCCCAAAAGCTGCGCCTATATAGCGATTATTTTAATGGGCTTTTCACTCTTAGATTGAAAAGGGGGTAACATCATGGACGAAAAGAAGAAACTAACCAACGAAGTGGGCGCTCCGGTGCCGGATAACGAAAACGCCATAACCGCCGGGCCTCGTGGGCCTGTGGCCCTGCAAGACGTCTGGTTGATTGAAAAAATGGCGCATTTTAACCGGGAGGTAATCCCCGAGCGCCGTATGCACGCGAAAGGTTGGGGCGCTTACGGCGCCCTTACGGTGACGGGGGATATCTCCCAATATACCCGCGCGAAGGTATTGCAAAAAGGCACGAAAACAGACTTGTTTGTGCGGTTTTCCACCGTGGCGGGCGAGCGGGGCGCGGCGGACGCGGAACGGGACATTCGCGGCGTGGCTGTTAAGTTCTACACAGAGGAAGGCAACTGGGATTTAGTGGGGAACAATACGCCAACCTTTTTTGTGCGAGATGTGCACAATTTTTCAGACTTAAACCGGGCGGTTAAACGTGACCCGCGCAGCGGCCTGCGGTCCGCGCAGAACAACTGGGACTTTTGGACGCTTCTGCCGGAAACGTTCCACCAGACCACGATTGTAATGTCGGACAGGGGCATACCCGCCACGTTCCGGCACATGCATTTTTACGGCGAGCATACGTTCGCGCTGTACAACGAAAAGAACGAGCGGGTCTGGTGTAAATTCCATTTCCATACCCAGCATGGCATAAAGAACCTGTCTGACGCGGAGGCGGAGGAACTTTGCGGACGCGACAGGGAATCTCACGGACGTGATTTATTCGAGTCCATCGAACGGGGCGATTACCCGAAGTGGACTATGTATATTCAGGTGATGACCCAAGAGCAGGCGAAGAACCATTACGAAAACCCCTTTGATATAACAAAAATCTGGCGGCACAGCGAGTTTCCGCTTATTGAGGTTGGCGTTCTGGAATTAAACCGCAACCCTGAAAACTACTTCGCGGAGGTGGAGCAGTCCGCGTTTTCTCCCGCCCATGTGGTGCCTGGCATCGGCTTTTCGCCTGACAGGCTGCTGCAGGGCAGGCTGTTCGCCTACGGCGACGCGCAGCGCTACCGTTTGGGCGTTAACCATCATCACATACCTGTCAACCGTGCGAAAGTGGAAGTAAGTGACTATCACCGCGACGGGCAGATGCGCACGGACGGCAACCACGGCGCGGCTGTGGCCTATACGCCTAACAGCGCGGGTGTCTGGTCAGCCCAGCCGGAAGTGCAGGAACCGCCTTTGGACCTGGAGGGCGCGCTGTACCGTTTTGACCCCAAGGACGACCCTACGGACGACAATTTCCGCGCTGGCGGCGACTTATACCGCGTTATGACAGAGGACAAACGCGCTATATTAATTGACAACACCGCGCGCAATATCGCCCCTGTAACAGAGAACATCAAGTACCGGCACGCGGTCCACTGCTTCCTTGCCGACCCCGAATACGGCCGGCGCATCACAAAGGCGCTTGGTTTGGACTTCGAAAAGGTCCAGGAACTGTCCAGGCTGAGCCACAAGGATTTAGTCAAAGCCACCACTTGATTGCTTAAGAAGCGCCCCAAGGCCGAAAACTTTGGGGCGTAAGACTGTACGCGCCAATTCGGACGGCGGCGGTTCCTTGGAAATCGGTAACACGCGGGTGGCCAAGTGCTTCAGCATCTATCCAGACGGCAGCACTCGCATGATACTGGCGGACAGCATTGAAATTGTGATACAAAACATCGCTGGAACTGTCAATTTCTAGCTTAAGAGTTTATCCCTTAATAAAGCCGAATGACTTAGGGCTTATCCCTGAATAAAGCAGAATGGCTTAAATACTGGATTTGCTAAAACACAGAAATGGCGCAAAATCAGCATTCTTGTCTATTAAGGGATAAACTCTTATTTTTTTAAGTTCGTACCTATAGGAATATTCACCCCGCAGGCGGATGTCCGCACAGACCACTTCTTTTGGTTGGTGGGCTAAACGCGTTGATGGATTGATTGAACTCCCTTAATTTATATGGTGTCATAAATTGCTATCAACACATTTGGCCTACCACCTTCTTTATGCGCGTCTAAGGTTCCGGTTGGTAACACAGGAGGTTGAGGGCATTATTTGCGGAGCGCCGTATTGGTTACACCAACCTGCCCAGCCATTTTGTAATAAAGGTTTACCGCGTCCTCTAAACTTACATGAGGATTTTGCTGAAGCTGCTCCAGGAAAGCCGGTTCAAATTCGGTGACAGCCACAATAATATCCAAGGGCAGACCTCGGCGGATTCCATTAAGAGCGCTTTCAATCTTACCTTTAACTAGACCCTGCTCTAACCCCTGCTCCAGCCCTCGCTCTAAAATAACTTGACTCTCGAACATATTATTCATCTCCTTAGGATAATCACCAGTTTTTTTATAATAGTCCATTTCATCCCTGACGTCAAAATCTCCTCTGATTTTCGCAAATAAACCCCTTAATGTGCTGATAATATCGGTAAACACCAAACCATATTCCGCACATTCCATCTCTAGCATTTCCGGAATATCAGCCCACCTGCACACTAA
>JAISYE010000128.1 GCA_031297485.1 Clostridiales bacterium | reverse complement strand
CTAGTGGTGTATCCGTTTATAAATCATAGCAGGGATGGACTGTGTTCGCCCGCGGCTCCGCGGTATTTGCGGTTAAAACTATCGGCCAAAAACATTTATTTCTCCTTTAAAATATTGCTAGATACACCACTAGGTCAGTCGCTATGCTCCTTCCCACGGCTCACTCCGGCACATTTTTCCAGCCCTGGCCTTTGCTACGCAAGCCCTTATTCGGGCCGCCAAACCGTCGCAAACAGCCGAAACTTATGCGCCATTTGCCTGACTTGATAATATTAACTATCTACGTCGATTTGAATTCAAAACGCAATTTTTGGCGATAAGGAGAGCAGGTCATTTCGATAAAAGACAACGGAATCGAAGCCTTGAAAATGCTTACAGCAAGCATTTTCAAGGCTTTTCTTATGCTGTGATAAATTTTTTGGTTGATTGGATAAAACACCTTGACAGCACGACTTTTAGAACTGTAAACCTTTTTCTTAAGTCCGCGTCTATGGGACGAGTCCCCAGCGGAGTTTAGGGCAGAGCCCAATAATCGCGAAGTAAGAAAAAAACAAACAATCCCTTTTCTTAAAAAGGCTGTACCTGCTCAAAAATCGCTGCGTCGAGCAAGCTCGACTATCGCACTCGCCGCCCTTAAGAAGGGGTCTGGGGATGAAATCCCCAGCGGGGTTTGGGGCAGAGCCCCAAGGTTTTAGGATTTTGACCTTCAAATACGAAATTGGGGCGATTAGGACGAACATCAACCACCACATACCCGCTATCCGAGCGGTTTTTTTATCGTTAATCATTGGTTGCTGCCTCTTCTGTCAAGCTGCGAGCGAAAGCCGCCGCGTTTTTTTAATCCGCATCAATTTGGCCTGCCCTTGTTTATAGCGCCGAAAAACTTTAAAATACTGTTTTTGTTGAATCCCGGACAGCTGAATTCGCCCGATATTACGAATCCTCTATCCACAAGCAACTCACGCAATGCTTTATGGTTGCTCATCATATATTCCCGGGTATCGCCGCCGGAGGACCGCAAATGCCGGTGCGCCGTTTGTTGAAAATATAAACGCTCGCTTATTTTCGAATTTCGGCAAATTCTTCGCGAATTCCAACATCAACGGGTGATTCTCTCCGCTGAAAATCCCCGAAGCGAAACCGATGAGTTCGTAATTTTCAATACCTCCGGGATTATACCCGATTCACCCGGCTCAAAAACAACGGCGTCAAGTTCCCTCGGCAATGGCGTTTGCCAGCTTTCTTGTATTGCCGCTGCTGCCGGAGTATAAAATAATCATTGATTTTTTACCCCTGTGTTTTTATACCGCTCGCTTTGATTTACGGAAACAGTAGCGGCGCTTGTCGCGTCCGGGGTCATTGTCTGATTACTCAAAACTATAAATACCCCATAATCGCCACTATGGCTGTTACGATAATAATCATCACAGTTCCGGCAGACTTTTTACGATTTGTCATTGCCGTTATCCACTTCCGATTTACATTCAAATACTTCGCCAATCGGCACGCCGAACACATTGGCAATCCTAAAGGCCAGTTCCAAAGACGGCGTGTATTTCCCCGCCTCCAACGCGATAATGGTTTGGCGCGAAGCCCCCGCTTTTTCCGCGAGCTCCAACTGCGTCATTTCGTTCGCAAAAAAGCGGAGCCGCCTGATGTTATTCGTGATAATCAGCTTTTTAGCCATTGTGGATGCCCTTTTCAAAAAAGTACACGCCTACTAATCCCCTCCGCGACAGAACCGACGGCGGACGTTCCAAACAATATATGAAGCGCGGCCACCGCCGACCATCCGCACGCTAGTGCAACAAGAGCGGCAATAAAACCAATCCCGGCGCAAATGTAGCCGACGTGAGCGGATTTAAGGGTTATGAGTTTTTCCCGTTCATCCTCGACCATTGAGGACGAAATGATTCTCTCGACCTCTTTTCCATTGCAGTCTTGCTCCTTTGCCGCAATTCCGACGGCAAGCACGATATGAAAAATAATCTGGATTACGATAACCGCAGCCACGCCGATCCCGATAAAGACGAGCATTGCTGTCGCCCAGGATTTCAGGTCGTCAGGCGCGGGGGCGCGTTCCCCGAACGCATAGACGGCGTATGCGGCGATGATCAGGATACCTGCCGCTATGCTGGAGATATTTTTCTTACTGTTGTATGACATAATTATAACTTCCCTTCTTGTGTGGTTAAATAAGATAAACCTATAGTATCATATATTTTTCTATATGCCAAGTGTTTTTTACATATAGAACAAAATCTTTTTCATAGCAAAAATAATCCGTGACAATACAGTCCGAAAGTATTTATTGGTGAAGCGCCATGAATTTGAATTTTATACAAAGCAAAATTTTCAGCGCGATGGGCATGAGTCTTACCACCGCGATTTACCGTATTCGTGCGTCAAGCAGTCAGAGAGAAACAATCCCCTTTGAAATCTCCCTCACGCACAGTGAGAACAAAGCTGTCTCTATGCGGGAAGCAATGGCGGCTTCCGAACGTATATGGCAATCATCAACGCGGAACACAAAATGGCATTAGAGGAAATAGACGCGGAAATCACGGCTGCCCGCGCTGAACGGAGAGCGCGAGGGGCCGGGGAATGACAGCGCTCCGAGCGGTTCCGGACACAAACATCCTCGTATCGGCGCTGTTGGCGCCTCGCGGCAATATCCCGCAAAGATATACAATTCCAAAACTAACAATAATTTGACACATGTCAGACAAAATAATATAATGTTGCTGTAGGTACGGATTATGTTCGTCCGCATTTGCACAAATGAAGCCCGGAAAATTAATAAACTCTTTTATATATCAAATGAAAGGAGCGTTAAAATTATATGAATATAAATTTTAAAGGCGCCGAATCCTCCATTAAGGATGGCGCGGACCTGTTCGCGCAAAGAAGAGGCATTTCGCTGTCCAAGCCTGTAACTGTCCTGCCTGGCGCGGAGGAACTGCGGGTAATAGGCGGTCCGGAGGGCGTTACAATCGAATACGGCCCGAAGGCGGAATTTTTCCGCGGCCTGGCCCTGGCGGCAGGCAAGCAGGCGTCCGGCGCGGCAGAGTTCGAGATACGCGAGAAGCGGCAATTTAAAACCTGCGGCGCGATGATCGACTGCTCACGCAACGGGGTGCTGAAAGTTGATACCGTAAAGGATATGCTGGCCGCTATGGCGGCAATGGGTCTGGATATGCTGATGCTGTACACAGAGGATATCTACGAGGTGGACGGATACCCGTATTTCGGCTACATGCGCGGCCGTTACTCCAAGGATGAGCTTAAGGATATGGACCGGACGGCCGCTGCCCTTGGCATTGAGCTGGTGCCCTGCATACAAACCCTGGCGCATTTGCGTACCGCCCTGCGCTGGCCTTTCGCCGACGGCATGAAAGATACGGATTATATACTGCTGGCAGGCGAGGAAAAGACTTACGAATTTATCGACGCGATGTTCAGGACAGTAAGCGAATGTTTTTCCACACGGCGCATACATATAGGCATGGATGAAGCCGCCGACGTGGGACTGGGAGAATACTTGCGGCGCAACGGATATCAGGACAGATACGAAATTTTAACGCGGCACCTTGACCGTGTGGTGGACTTGGCGCGCAAACACAATCTGCAGCCAATGATGTGGAGCGACATGTTCTTTTCCCTTGGCTCCAAGACCGGCCTGCATTTTGACCTGGACGTGAAAATGCCGGAGGACATAGAAAGGCGCATACCCAAGGGCCTGGCGATGGTTTATTGGGACTATTACCACAGCGACGAGGAATTCTACCGCAAAATGATAAAAAATCACAGGCCCATGGGCCGCGAGGTTATATTCGCGGGCGGCGTATGGACTTGGCCCAGTTTAGGCGTAAACTACCGCAAGACTTTCCGGACAACCAAGCCTGGCCTGGACGCCTGCCGCCGCGAGGGAATCGAGCATGTTTTCGCCACAATGTGGGGCGACGACGGCACGGAAACAGACATGCACGCGGCGCTGCTCGGCTTGCAGCTGTACGCGGAATATAATTATTACGGCAGCGTAAGCGACGAGCATTTGGCGGAGCGTTTCAAGCTGACCTGCGGTTGCGACATGGAAGCGTTTTTAGCCCTGCAGACAGACGACTATCCTGAGGAATGGATCGCGGAAGGGGAGGAGGGTTTCGGGGTTTCTAAACAGGTGTTGTATCAGGACCCGCTGCAAGGGCTTTTCGACAAAAATTTCGAAAGTATTGATCTTAAAGGGTTTTACGCGGATAAAATGACTGCCCTTGCCAAATTACCGCCTCAGCCTGGGTTTGAATATCTTTTCGAATACCAGCGGCAGCTGGTGAAGGTCCTGTGGCTTAAATGCGACCTGGGCACCAGGCTCTCGGACGCCTGCCGCGCCCATAAGGAAAGCGGCGGCCAGAACACGGAACCCTTGCGCGCCATGACCCTTGAGTTGGACGCGTTATATAAGGAAGTTTCGTTACTGCATAAACTACGGGCCGCTCTATGGGAGCGCGGCAATAAGGTCTTCGGATTCGACAAAATTGATTTGCGCTTCGGCGGGCTGCTGGCCAGGTTAAATACCGCCCGCAGGAGGATCGGCGACTACCTTGAGGGCAGGCTCGCGGCTCTGGAAGACCTGGAATGCCCGCGCCTGATGTACGGCGGCGGAGATGTCAAGCCAGGCCGGACCCTTATGAATATCCATGTATACGACGCGGTGGCGACGGCTTCTTCCACTTCGTCCTGAACCGGCAGACGGGCGAACGCAGTTCGCCCCTACAAAGGGTTCCGCTTATACTCACGGACGTTGAGATTTGCTGTAAGGGCGATTGCGTTCACTAAACACGTATTTGTTTGTGAAATTACGTTTGTAAAACGTAATCGCTCACGAGTATAATTATTAAAGGAGGCTGCCGATGAATTTAGCGCGTCACAAAAAAACATTGATTTTAACGACTATGATGCTACCAGGGGCAATATGGCTTCTTCTTATCCGGTACTTACCTATGTTCGGCATCATAATCGCGTTTAAGGATTACAAGATTTATTCCAAAGCGCCTTCACTGATAAATAATGTTATCCACAGTAAATGGAACGGTATTGAGAACTTTAAATTCATGTTCATGACAAGCGACGCGCTGTTGATGATACGTAACACTCTGGCTTACAACGGGCTGTGGATTTTGCTTACCCTTGTGGTGTCCGTGGCTTTTGCCATTATGCTGAACGAAATCACCCAGAAATTTGTCGCGAAAGCATACCAGACCATGATGTTCTTCCCATACTTTTTAAGCTGGGTTGTGGTCAGCTACTTTGTTTACGCGTTCCTGGCCCATCAGGACGGCATGCTCCCAAGGTTGCAGACAGCCCTGGGGAGCACCCCTACGGACTGGTACAACAACGCGAAGCCTTGGCCGGTTATTCTGACAATATCTAACTTATGGAAAAATGTCGGCTACTCCTGCATTTTGTACCTGGCGGCTGTAACAGGCATTGACGCTACCCAGTACGAAGCGGCCAGCATTGACGGCGCCTCAAAATGGCAGCAGGTGTGGCACATAACGCTGCCGCACCTTAAAACCATGATTATTATTTTGCTTATTATGAACGTAGGCCGCATTTTTAACGCTGATTTCGGGTTATTCTACAGTGTTCCCATGAATTCCGGTCCGCTGTATTCCGCCACCCAGGTTGTGGACACTTACGTGTACCGGGCGCTGACTAGTATGCACGACATCGGCATGAGCACCGCCGCCGGTTTGCTGCAAAATGTAGTCGGCTTTATCTGCATAATGGTTACAAATACAATAGTACAGAAAGTTGACGCCGAAAGCGCGTTATTCTGATTCGGGCGAACGCAGTTCGCCCCTGCAAAAGGAGGGTTGAGTATGGCAAATTTACCGGCGCCCCCTGGTGAACTACAGGGGGCCGTTAAACTGAAACGCCGTTCCGTGCTGGGCGGAGGCGCGCGTTTAAATACTGTAAGCATACCGGCCGAAGTCTGTATCCACGTGATACTAGGCGCCTTCGCGCTTTGCTGCGTTATTCCGTTCCTGTTTGTGGTGATTATTTCATTTTCCAGCAAGGCCAGCATACAGCAGCATGGCTATTCCTTCGTACCTATGGAATGGTCTGTGGAGGCGTATCAGTTCACCTTCCAGCTTGGCAAGCAGTTATGGCGATCCTATTTTAACAGCTTCCTTATAACTGCCGTCGGTACGGTGATGAGCGTGCTGATTTGTATTTTATACTCTTACGGCTTGTATCGGCGCGATTATAAATTCCGGACGTTTTTCGCCTTTTTCAGTTTTTTCACCATGATTTTCGGCGGGGGTCTGGCGCCTACCGTAATGGTATGCAAGCAAATGCTGGGCCTTAACAATAACTACTGGGCGCTTATTGTGCCGCTGCTGGTCAGTCCGTTTAATTTCATAGTCATGCGCACGTTCTTTAAAAGTTCCGTGCCCGAAGCTGTTATCGAATCCGCCAGTATTGACGGCAGCGGGGAGTACCGCACCCTGTTTCAGATTATCGTGCCGCTTTCAAAGCCCGGCATCGCCACTATAGCACTGCTTAACGCCCTGGCGTACTGGAACGAATGGTTTTTATCGCTTCTGTACATTGAGGACTCGAAATACATTCCGCTGCAATATCTGCTGATGCAGCTGCAGCGCAACATTGAATATATCGTAAAAAACAGTGCCCTGCTCGGCGCGGAAGCTGTCAACGCCAGCAGAAACATGCCCTCTGCCAGCCTGAGAATGGCGCTTTGCGTGTTTATTGTGGTGCCTATCGCCTGCGCTTACCCGTTTTTCCAGCGGTACATTATCGCGGGACTGACAGTAGGTTCGGTAAAAGAATAAAGAAGGGTAATCCGGTTGGTTTTCCAGCCGTTTACTATAACGGGCGAACACCGTTCGGCCCTTGCACATATTATGGGCACATGCCCGCAGATTAATTAGGAGGTTAGAAAAGACATGAAAAAAACACTAGCACTTTTGATGGCAGGGATAATGCTATTCGCGTTATCCGCCGGCTGCACGCCATCCTCAACGCCGACGCCCGCGCCTACGCAGGCCGCGGACACGCCCGCACCACAGGCGGCTGACACCCCGGCGCCGACAGCCACGCCGGAACCCACTCCCACTCCGGAACCTGTTCCCGCCACAACTGTTACCATCCTATTCACCGGTTCGTCGGTCAGCGACGACACCGCTTCTATCGCGGAGGTAAACAAGTATCTGGCTGAAATCGGTTCAGGACTAGCTGTCAAGCCCATTTGGGGCACCTGGGGAGATTTTGACGACAAGGCCACCAACGCGCTGGATACAGGAGACACTAGTATTGACATTTATTTCACGGCCTCCTGGTCTGCCGACAACTACACCGCATACGCGAAAAAAGGCGCTTGGGTACGGTTAGACGACCCGGCCAACAACCTGCTGGAACAATACGGCGCGGACATGAAAGCCGCCGTTCCCCAGGTGCTTTGGGACGGCTTCACAATTGGTGGTTCGGAAGGCAGAGGCATCTACGCTGTGCCGGGCTATAAGGATTACGCGCAGATGTACACCTGGGATGTAAACAACACACGCCTGGCAGAACTTGGCGCGGAACTCGGCATTACGTTCGACGACATCCCCTGGAGCGCGGAACTTTTCTTCGCGCCCGAATTCGCGGCCGCGCTGCAGATGGCCAAGGACAAGTACGGCCCGGACTTCTATCCCCTGTGGCTTGAAGCGGAACCCGCCGCGCGCTCTATATGCAGCACCGACGCCGACCCCACGGGGCTTTTATACTATGGGTTCGACCCGCAGGACCCGCGTAAGCCTGAAAAGCCCGTTATTCAAAGCCGGTATGACACTGAAATCTACAAACGTTATCTGGAGAAAGTACGCGAGTATTATCTGGCGGGCTATATAAACCCGGTTCTGTCGAACCAGCAACAGGCTAACGACGCCCTGACCGCCGCGAGGCAGTCCGGCGAATACCTGATTTCCACAATGACATACGCTTACGGCTATGACAAAACCGTCTCCCTTGAACGCGGGATTGACGCCAGGTTCCCGCCGATCAGCCAGGCGATCGTTTCCACAGGTTCGGTCCAGGGTTCCGGATACGCTGTTTCTGTATATTCCCAGAACAAAGAGGCTGCCGTAAAATTCCTCAACCTGTGGTACACGGACTCCAAACTGGCTGCCCTGCTTGCCTACGGCGTTGAGGGTACGCAGTACGTCTCCAACCCGGACGGCACCATCGTATTTAACACAGACGAGCGCAACGCCTACCTTCCCTGGAGAAACGGCATGGGCAACATCTTTATCCTGCCTCCGGAAGAAAGCGCCGGAGTAAATTACTGGAATGAGTTTAAGTCTTACAACGAGGCTGGCGTGCCTACCGCGCTGCTTGGTTTTGAATTCGACACCGAGCCGGTTAAAAACCAGATTGCGGCCCTGTCCAACGTGCGCGACGAATATATTTTCTCGCTTAACACGGGCGCTGTAGACCCTGCCGAAAAACTGCCGGAGTTCCAGGAAAAACTCAAGGCCAATGGCATTGACGAGGTTATCGCGGAGATTAACAGTCAGTTAGAGGCATTCTTCGCGCAATAATTAGGTATGGGCAAACTGTGATCGCCCGCAACCTTCTTCGCATGGCAGTCAAAATGCAAGTTAAAAAGCCGCGCCGGATTTCGGCGCGGCTTTTTTTGATATTCTGTGACCTGCTGTGGCAACCTCTTCCCACGCATTAAAGCCGCACAAATGGAGACCGCATAAGTGGCTTATCTAAATTTCTAAAAAATTTTTGCAATGCCCTCTTGACAGACTCTGCAATATCTATTAAAATATGAATGTGAATTCATATTCTTATTTACAAAGAATTTTAGATCGAGGGGTCATATTTTGCCAAAAGACACGTTTTTGAACTTAAAGCCTGAAAAAAAAGAAACTATTGAGCTTGCTGCGCTTAAGGAATTTTCAGCGTATGGTCTGGCGGAATCAAGTGTTAATCGCATTATAAAAGCATCATGTATTTCAACAGGAAGTTTTTATCAATATTTTGAAGATATAACTGACCTGTTTACCTATGTATGCACGAAGTACGCTAATCTAAAGATGGAATATATGCGGCGCGAAGTCAAAGTACTCTTGGATAACAGCTTTATAAACGTTATCCAAGCAATATACAGGGGAGGATTGCGCTTCGCGCTTGATTACACAGAAGCGAGCCGAGTGTTTCTGGATGCGTTTAAATACAAAGACAAAGCGGCGTTTTCCAAACTCAATCCCATGCTTCCGGCATTGGACATTACGGAGTGGGTCCGCAGTCTTATAGATAAGGCGGTCAAAGACGGCGAAATCCGCGGCGACCTTGAGACAGAACTTGTTTTCGCTCTGATTAACGGCGTAAACACAACGGTAATGGAGTATCTCTTGGCGGCTCGGACAAAAGGCGGAAAACCGCCGGCACTGGAGGATATTCTGGAGGATTTTGAACAACTGGCAATCAGCGTACTGCTTGACGGTATACGCGCAAAATAATGAGGGACAGTGCATGATTAAAGGAGATAACACTATATGAAAATTCTTCTAATTTCAATAGGCACACGCGGCGATTGCGAGCCGTTTCTCGGCCTGAGTGAAATGCTCCGAAAGCGAGGGGAGTACGTCGTTTGCGCCTTCCCTGAACAGTATAGGTGTTTAGCCGAAGAATCAGGCGTTGAGTTCTTTTCGCTTGGCAGCGAATTTTTAGACCTTTTGAATGGTGAGGACGCGAAAACTATGCTCGCGGCAAAAGGTTTGGGGCAGATATCTGCGCAGATACGGACAAGTACTGCCGCAATTGAGGTTCAAAAGAGACTGACCGACCTGACACGCGACTGTATATTAGAAAAATCACCCGACATAGTTATTCATCACGCAAAATGTTTTTATATTATTCCATGGTCAATAAAAAGCGGAAAACGTGCGATATTGTTCGCGTTTCAGCCTGCATCCTTGCATATAGTCAAAGGAACGCCGCATATTGCACTGCCGCGGTGGTTTCCTGTTGCGCTGTCGTACAATATTGCGCGAGCCGCTTTTACTCAGTTTGCGATGATGTCCGTAAGGCGGCATTTCAAGGATGAAATCACATCGAAACAGGTCAAAGACGCGATAATAGGAGAACCGGCGATGTACGGCGTGTCACCGTCGCTTTTTCCCCAGCCGGATTACTGGACGGAGGCACAGAGGGTAGTAGGGTTCTGGGAGCGCGACAAATCGTCGAACTATAGACCGCCAAAAGAAGTGACAGATTTCATTGAAACACACAAAAAAATTCTATTTGTAACTTTCGGAAGTATGACAAACTCCGATCCGGCAGGTAAGACCGCCTTGTTTCTTGATGTCCTCAGCGAATTGAAAATCCCCGCAATTCTCAACATATCCGGCGGTGGGTTGGCCGAGCCGGGAAACTACGACTGCACCGGTTTCCTGTTCGTTAAGTCGATACCATATGACTGGGCATATACGAGGATGTACAGTGTCATCCATCACGGCGGCGCTGGGACAACCCATTCCGCGCTGAAAGCCGGATGCGCCTCAATGGCTATTCCGCACTCCGCTGACCAGCCGCTATTTAACAAGCTCATTGCTGACATCGGCGCGGGTCCTCTCGGCATTCCGATCAGTAAACTAACAAGAGGCGCGCTTAAAGCGAAAATAGGCGAACTTTGGAATAATACGCAATACAAACAAAAAGCGGAATATATAGGCAGACAAATGCAGAATGAAGATTTTGCGGACGCGGTATATAAGTTTATTATTGATGGCACACAGAAGGCGTGACATACCTACAGGTACAGATTTCAGTCAGATACGGACGCGCAGGGGTGACCCCATGGGCGCGAATTTAAGGCTTGGGAAAGGTCAAAACTTTAAAACCAACGGACAGTTCACCATTAGGGGCCTAACGATGGTTTGTTCGTTGGCCCCAAACCCCGCCGGGGATTTCATCCCCAGACCCCTTCTTAAGGGCGGCGAGTACAGCGCTTTTTGATGCAGGTAGAGCCTTTTTAAGTAAAGAGATTGTTTATTTGTTTCTTAAGTTCGCGCGTATGAGGGGTGACCCCATGGGCGCGAACTTAAGGCTTGGAAAGGTCAAAACCTTAAAACCAACGGACAGTTCACCGTTAGGGACTCTGCCCAAACCCCGCTGGGGATTTCATCCCCAGACCCCTTCTTAAGGGCGGCAAGTACAGCGCTTTTTAATGCAGGTAGAGCCTTTTTCCGTCCAGCCGGGACATAACTACGTCCGCAATGTCTCCCTCATGGTTGGGCGCCACTATAATCACCGTATCATAAGGCCCGCTTTCAGCCTCGGAAGTTCCGGCAGCGGCAAAAAAATTCGCGATCAGCGGCGCCGCCAGCGCGTGATGGGTCACCACC
>JAISYE010000127.1 GCA_031297485.1 Clostridiales bacterium | reverse complement strand
GCCTTTACAGACCGCGCAAATTGTTTGACGTCAATACTGGCTTGAGTGGGCGGAGCGTCTATATACCGCGGCGCGTTTAAAGCAGCCAGGCCAACCGGCCCAAGTCTGTCCCCTGTGAGCATCAGGCATAACGCGGCCCCCAGCAGCGCCGTCCTCAGTCCGATTTCCCCCATATGCCGTCCAGCTCAAAATATTCGCTTACATACGCGGTTCCCGGCTCCGCCGCCGCGCCGCTTACCTTCAACGCCTTGTAGCCCGTTTCAACCGCCGCGCTTTCGCCGTCCGAGTAAAAAATAATCTCCGCAACATTATCCTCCAAACTTGCCGCATACAGATGAATATCCGTGTCACGCACGTCTAAAAACCGCATGTTGCCCGGTATATGATCGCGTATGCAGTAAGTCCCCAGTGGAAGATAGGGCTGCATCTCCACCAAAAAATTAATCCCGTTATCCGAAACAGTCTTGGTCAGCTTTATCTTGTTTAAAGCCGGGTCCAAGTTCTCCGGCCCGCCTGTGAAAGAAACGTATACCCCTATTTCGCCATCCCTCCGCCTCAGGTTCAATTCCTCGTACTGTTCCCGCGTCAGCTCCAAAGCAACATAATCATTACCAGCCAGGCGCGCGGTCCTGTCCTGGCCGTTCAATGTGTATGAAACCTCTGCTTCCGCGTCGCCTGCAACATAATAATTTTTTACAAAATTAATTATCTCACATACGTAACTAACATACCTAGGTTGGACGGACGGGTTGTCAGAACCCTTGAGAGAAAAATAATCCAACACTTTCTCCGGCGCAAGTTTTGTTTCGGACCAAAGGCGCAGCGCCGCGATATATTCAGCGCGCCGTGCCGCTTCCGCCCCGTCGGACGATGACACAGCGCCCTGCCCCGCAGAGTATTTATCCAGCAGCGCCTTGGCGCGGGCGTCATCCCCCAGCACACACAACGCCGCGCTGTAATATAGCACACGGACATGTTCGTAATAGTCTTCTGAAAACTTAGCCTGGTCGCTGTCGTTTTCTATCAGTTCTATTTGATTATATATTTCCAGCAGAACCCTTTCCCGCAGAGCCGCCAGCGTAAAGTACGCCGCCGCCCGTTCCGCCTCGCGCTCCGCGCTGTCAAAGGGCGGCGCCACACGACCGTTCTCATATAACCCCGCCGCGTTTCTGGCGTATAACGCTGTTTGCGCGCTGTTTACCAATTCCGGAAACGCGCCTGTAAAGCGAGCCGTATAAAATATATCAGGGGTACCGTAAACAATTTCCGGCATTCCATTGTAAATATGGTATTCCGGGATACTGCGCCGAAACTTGTTAATATACTCCTGTTCGGACCCATCGGCTCGACTCTGGCTCGATTCATTATGGAACATATATTCTGTATACGCAATTGCGGCCTTGGTATCGGTGCGGTTTTCCGCGCCCGCCCCGGCGCTCCACAATAAGTCCAGTATAGGCGCCGTCTCGCCGTTTGTCAGCATTACCCTGACGGGTGAGGCTGTTACAGCCAGCCGCGCCAACTCGGGCGAATCCTCCGTAAGCAAGCCGGCATACTTAAGCAGAAGCTCCAGGCCGCCTGCCGACACGCGGACCGGAAGCTCCACCGCGTCACCGTATCCGCCGATCCCGGCTGTCACGCGGACTGTATAATCCCCCGCAGGGTGAATGCCCATGTTGAACTCCATATTATTTTTACCTAGCTTTGTTTCGGAAAATATACTTTTTCCAGCACCATCTATAAGTTCCAGGCTAAATTCGGCCTCAAGGCCGTCAAAGCCGTAAGCCGCGCCAGCGGGTTTTACCAACGCGTAAAGCTCGTCGCCATCGGCAAACTCATCCGGCATGACCAGATTAATATAGAACGGCAGCGTGGATATAATATTCGTCTTGGTGCTTCCCGCCCAGCCGTCCATTGTTACGCTGTGAACCGTCACGCGCCAGGAGGTTATATCGTCCGGAAGTTTGAAGGTAAGCTCGGCTTTGCCGGCTTCGTCCGTCTCAAGTGAAGTAAAAGCCGGATTGTCTATAAATTCCTTGCGGAACGCGTAGTCCTCGCCGCCCCCGCCGCGCTCCGCGCCTCCTGACTCCCGCATAAAATCCGCCCGGCCATTGGAGGAGTAAATATAAAAACCGCCTGTATCGGAACTTCCGGTGCCGTAACAATTAAAATACGCGCCGCTGTAAAAACTGGAAATGAATACCGCCTCGTGCCCGTAACGCTCCAGAACAGCCTCGTCTACCACGCTGACATTTACCATCGCCTTGCGCGGCGCGCCCTGCTTATCCGTAACCGCAATACTGGCCGTTACTTCTTCCCCAGGACGGTAGGAATCCCTGTCAAACTCCGGCGTAATCACAAGCTCGCGCTCATCTCTTTCGTATATGATACTTATTGGATATTGCGCCGGATACACATATCGCCCGTCGAAATAGGCGCCTAACACTTCCACGTTGGGTATCATTTCCTCTGTAAAAGTAAGCGGTACACCCTTGGGTTCGCCTGTGGAAGTTACAAATACCTTGTCGTTAAGGATAATGGTCAATACCCTTCCCGCGTTCAATTGCGCCTCAGAACCACTGGAACCGGTAAGTACAATATCCGCTGTTTCGCCCATGCGCATGTAATTTGTGTATGCTTCCATATCCACGTCCCTGCGCTGAAGGGAAAAGTTATACACATTCTCGCTGTCACGCAAAACCGGCTGCGCGCCCCAATTAACCCGCAGTTCGGACTGACGGCCGGCGCTGTCGGTAAACCGCGCTATGCCGTAATAGGATACAAGACTGTCAGAGCCAATGGGCAAATTGTCCAGCACTGTTTCGCCGTTTATTGTCCGGCCACGGACCGTACTGTAACTGGTTTCCTCATAGTTGTACTCATACCTCGGTATCTTACGCTTGCTGATAAAGTCGTATTGTTCCCCTACCAGGATTTGTTCGTAAGTCATTTGGAATATTTCCATTTCAAAATTTATATCCGCGGGGCCGTCTGTATATACTTCCTCCGGCGCGTACCTAAAGCCTTCCGCCAGGTAGGATTCCAAGGCCTTACTGTCTATCTGCCGGGCGATGAATTTAACGCTGTTATCAGATCCAGGGCGGGTGGGCGGGATGCGCTCGCTTTTCAGCATCACTTCGCCAGGCATAACATACAAAGAATGATTCACATTCTGGGAAGCATCCTCCTGCCCTACTGTAAGAAACTGCATATTTTCTATATATGGAGCCCCGCCTGTCTGCATGTACCCGCTGGCTGTTATGACCGTCTCACCCCTGGCGATTCCATCCGAGCCGGCGCTGGAAATAACAGGTTCGCCGCTGCCCCAGTAACAGGCGATTTGCGCGCCGCCCACAGGCACGCCGTCATAGGCTTCCGCCGCCAAAGCGTAACGCGCGGATTCGCCGGCAAAATAGGCCCGTTTATCCGTCCGCGCGGAAAGCACGTAGCTGTTCTTCTGATATTCCAAAAAACCGATATTAACCGTACGCAGAGTCTCCTGGTCTGAAACAGTCAGCGCCAGTTCCACGCTCGTGCCGTACATGTTTGTTACCGGTATCTGAACGGTAAAGCTGCCATAAACGTCCAATGAGAGCGGCACTTCCAGCATGTCGCCGAATTTAAGAGCGAATGCGGCGCTGGGGGAATTCTTTTGCGCGCGGTCCTGTATTACTCCAAATACGCTGACTACATCATCCGGCTTATAATACTTGCGGTCTGTATACATATATGAATAATATTTCTGCGAAGCCTTGAGTTCGTTTTCCGCGTAAACATTGTTTATATAAGCGTGGGGCGGATATTTGCCGTAAGAGACTGTTACCCATTGGCCGCCTGGTTCAGTTGTTTCCAGCACCGCCAGGCCCTCGGCGTCCGTTACCGCGGACTGGCGGCCCTGCGTCACTGTGGCGCCCGCCGCCGGGCCGCCTGCCCCCGCGTCGTTTACCCAGAAGCAATTGCGGCCGTTTATAGATAGGGAATACACTGACAGTCTGGAAATCTGCACCATTTTGACCGCCCTGTACTCACGGACAGCGTAATCCGTGCGTATGTCCATCATATAATAGCCTTCGGGCAAAGGGTTATCCATGCGGATAAAGTAATCGCCCGCGTAACCGCCATCACCCATAGCAATAAGGCTCGTGTCCATGACAAGCACGGGGTCCGCGTTTTCAGGCGGGCTGCCGTAGGGCGCAAAGCTTAAAAAATTTTCAGCGGTTTCAAGATCGTATATGGACACCCTAAAATTATTTTCCCAAAAGTGTGAACTGACGTTTAAGTCCGCGATTATCTCGTCCCCAGGCAAAAAGGTCTCGTACCGCTCGCCGCGTATGCTGAACTCCTCCTCGCCTTCGCCCATTCCCGTGTAGAACGTGAATGTATGCTCGCCTTCCATCATCTCGCCGGACTTGCCGCGCGCGCCGGAAATCGTCACCGTGTACTGGGTGCTTGGGCTTAGCTGCGCTGGAATAAAGGTATGGGCGCGTCCCACCCGCGTAAAACGGCCGGTTTCCAGGGGCGTTATTGTGAAGCAGTCCGCGAAATCCACCCCCAGTTCGTCAGTAAATTCTATTTCTATTCCACTGTTCAAGGGCACGCCGAAAGCGCCGCCGCCTGGCGTTGAAGCGGCCACGCCGAAGGGCCTAACGGTTTGAAACGCGAAAGACACCGGCCTGCCGTCCGGCGGCTGATACTCTATATTGTAGATGCTGTCCGGCAAAAGCGGCTCGCTGAAAGAAAGCAGAAACGCCCCCTCGCCGTCTCCTGGCGAAATTTCCGGTACGGAAGTTCCTCCTCCGGCCGAATGTTCGGAAACTATCAAACTGGAGCGCAAATCCACAAGAGAAATATCGCCGCCTGTATGAAGCAAAAAGGCGGAATCTGTCTCCACACCACGTTCCGAGGCGTTAAGCGGCGTTATTGTTACGTCGTCTATGCCTGCGGGCAACCCGGCCTGACTGTCCGGCGCGGGAGGCGCGGAGGTGGGGGCGGCGGATGACGTGACCGCGCTGGTATCCGCCTCCGACGTGGCCTGAACTTCCCTTGAAGTTCCGCTCTCGGGTGTTTTACCAGTGCCGGGCATACAGCCTGAAATTATGGCGCTTACGCAAAATAGCAAGATTAATGTCACCATCCATGCTGGATTTTGTTGACTCTTCATTACACATGACCCCTTTTATTAAGCAATTAAATAAGTTTAGCATATAGAACTGCAAAATGCTATACCGTACACATATTTAAAGACCGAATTTTTTTCAAAATTTTTTCATTTTTGAGAAAAAAAATAGTTGCAATAACATAAAAAACGTATATAATAAATGCATAGAGCATAAAATTACTAAGCTGGAGTGGAGGTTAATTATGAAAACATCAAAATTTTTCCTGATTATTGTTATTTTTACTTTGACACTGCTTATTTCGCCTGTTTCGTTTTATAGTGACCTTACCACTGACAGCGATAGTGGCAGAGTTGCCTCGGGCGACGCAGTTGTGCTGTTGGGCGGCATAACGCCCAGTTTTAACGCGTTTTCGGATTATGGACTTGCTGAGAACGGGGAATATATCCTGGTGGAGGAATCCATACCTTTAGCCCTGCCCGTGTTTGGGGAGGTGTTTGACAGCCACATGGCCAATATGGGCTACGAAGTACACAAATCCAGGTACATTGAGGCTGTGCCTTATATTATGCGCCTGCTAGGGGCGGACAGCGACTCGCGTCTCAGAGAACCCAGCAGCAGGAAGGAAGCATGCTTTGTCAATATTGAAAACTTACTGCGCGAGTCACAATTTAAGGACGATTATGATGTTCTGTCATAAAGGCGGGATATTATTCGCAAAAAAAGCGAGCTTTTTCAGGCTCGCTTTTTGCCGTGCTTCTTAAATACCGGCTATTCGTTTATCTTTTTCTATTACAGCGTCAACCGCGCGGATTACGGACGCCTCAAACCCGCTGTTCTGCAGGCTGGACACGCCCTCGACCGTCAGGCCGCCTGGCGAGCATACATTATCAATATGTTCCCATGGGTGTTTGTCTGACGCCGCCAGCGTCTTAGCGCTGCCCAAGACTGTCTGTGCCGCGACACGCAGGGCTGTTTCTTTATTTATCCCATTTTTCAGGCCGGCGCGGGCCAGGGAATCTACAAACAAGTACACAAAGGCCGGACCAGACCCTGCGATAGCCGAAAAAGCCGGAAAATAACACTCGTCCAACTCAAGCGCAAGGCCAAGTCTGTTTAAAAAATCCATAACGTTTTTTTTCTCACAAGGCTCCAACGCGCCGCCGCCGCACAGGGCAAAGACTCCCTCGCCCACCGAAGCGTTAAGGTTGGGCATTACGCGCGCAATAGGCTGGCCGGCGCCCAGGCGATCGGTCAGGTACTCTACGCTTCGGGACGCCGCGACGGACACTATTATCCGGCGCTGTCCGGCCAGTGCGCTTTTAAGTTCGGGCAGCAGACGCTCCAAATTATTGGGCTTAACCGCCAAAAAAATAATATCGCACTTACCCGCAAGCGCGTAAAGGGACGGCGCGGACGCAACGCCGCAGGCCCGGGAAAGCCGCTCCTCCGCCTCGGGGTTTATGTCCAAAATTAAGAATTCCTCCGGCGGAACACCGGACGCAACCGCCCCGCTTATGAGCGCGGACGTGATGTTTCCTGCCCCAATAAAACCTAACATGCGGATACACATCCATTTGATTTTTTAAATAACAATGTAACGATGTACTCACGCTTCCGCCGCGCTGTTGCCTTGCTGAACCGGCCCTGAGGTCCCGGCCCCGCCGTAAGCCGCGCCGCTGGAATTTGCCGAATCGCGGTTTTTAGATGGAATATCCACAGTCGCGATTTCCTTTTTCTCTGAGACCGATGGCCTTAGATACGCCTTGGCCGAATGATTCAGCTTGGCTATATATTCCTCAAGTTCGCCTATACGGGCATACAGCCGCAGCATATCCGAATCCGCGTACTGTACTAGGTACTTTCGCATAAACCATTCATAATCGTCCTGAAACTCCTTGACCATGCGGCGCTGGTCCTTTATTGACTCGTTAATCATTTCAAGCTGTGCCAGAGCTTTGCTTTTAACTTTTTCGGCCTCGATCTCAGCGTTTTTGATTATGTTGTCGGCGGCTATCTGCGCGTTAACAAAGGCGTTTTTAATGGATACGTCTTTATCCTTATAGCTGGCGATCACCGCTTCCAGCTTTTCAATGTACTGGTCTACCTCCTCCGGCTCGTAACCGCGCTTTGAATAGTTGAATCTGTCGGGCATAATCGTTCCTCCTTCGCGATATTTCATCACAAATCATATTACCATGATTAACTAGTATTTGCAATCTATATTTATAAAAGTTTATAATTTGTTATTACCAGTTAAAAATTGTGAAGGTGGCGATAGAATGAACTACGAATATTATATGCTGAAAGCCTACGAGCTGGCGCTGGCGGCGCTGGCGGCGGACGAGACCCCCGTGGGGGCGGTTATTACGCTGGGCGAAAAGATTATAGGACGCGGCTGCAACCAACGGGTAACGAAAAAGAACCCGCTGTATCACGCTGAAATTTCCGCCATAAACGAGGCCGCGGCGTTTATGGGCGATTGGCGTTTGGAGGGCTGCACCATATTCGTTACGGTGGAACCCTGCCCAATGTGCGCCGGAGCCATTGTCCAGGCGCGCATCAAGGAGCTTGTTTTTGGCGCGCCCAACCCAAAGGCGGGCTGCGCCGGTTCTGTTATGAATATTCTGGACCATCCCGGCTTTAACCACCGGGTGGATATTGTGTCCGGCATTATGGCGGAACCTTGCGGCAGGCTTATGTCAGAATTTTTTAAAAAATTCAGAGGCGCGGAATAGATATGGCAGGTTTCAATCCACATCCGGGTGGGACCCGAATTATAATATGGCCCTAACGCCTTGAGTGTTTTATTGCTCTGGGTCCCACCGAAATTTTTGAAAGATCCATGAAATCACCACGCCTACAATCGCCACCATATACTTTCGTCCTGCTTATAACGCACAAAACCGCAGCACTTCAAAATGTTTTGTGATTGTGGGCTGTCAATTTCTGTTTCCGCAATAACGTGAGCAACATTTTCTTGTGCCATTACCCAATTACACATGGCCCGAACCGCCTCGGTCATGTAACCGTTATGTTCAAAGCCTTTGCCAAGCCCATATCCTATTTCGACCTCATGGTTCACATCAGGTATATCTTTGAAATCCGCGGAACCTACAACAATTCTATCCGACTTTCGGACAAGAAACCAAAAGCTATGATACAAATAATTGGATTCATCTTCTTCGGTTTTTTCAAGCTGACCTTTAACAATCTCCAAAAATAATTCTTCCATAGGTTCTGCGCAGTAAACACAATTCAATTCTTTTTCTAACAATGGTATATCCTCTATCCACAACTTCAATTGCTGTGCAGTTAAAGGAATAAGATATAACCTGTCGGTTTCAATAAACATGTCTGTTTATCCTTCCAAATATATTCTAAATGGAAAATTTAAACCAAAAGACGTGGCGGGCATATACTCATTCTTTAAGTAATCCTCAAGACGTTCCGGCTCGGCGAGCAAGTCCAACGCAACGCTTGCTTCTTTCTTCTTGAACGTCATCTTGCTGATGATATAATCAGGGCCGGCGTAGACTTGCAATGAACCGCTTTCAACGGTAAAGAGCATATTATAGCTGTCGCGCGACGAGGAAATATTAACGCCGCGATATTCTTGCAAATCTTTCAGCAGTACATTGGGAAGTCTGCCCACAATTTCACGCATATCCTCAAGCGTCATTATTCTACCGTCAAGTCTGCCAAGATAAAGGCTGTCCTCGGCTTTCTCCTGCTTTTCCGCGTTTTTGTCAATAAGGAACTCTGTCCAAACCGAATGTTTCAGCGCTTCACCGGTTTTCGGACCGTATACTTCGGCGACAATGCGGTATCTGCCACCGTCAAGCCTTGCCGCGAGCTTATCCGGCGTTATATGATAACTCTGGCTCTCTCCGTAAGGGAGTATATGCGCAATATCGTCAAATCCAAGGCTGCTGTCAAACGGAACAACACGCCATACGTCACCGTCCTGCTTCACGAGGGTATAATAATTTCCGCTAATGAACACAGCGCCCCGTGTGGTGTTCATTAGCTGTGCGCTAATAATGAGGAAATCCGTATGATACGCTTCGCGGTCAGTCTTAAAAAAAATGCCGCCGTAGTTTTCGTCCGGCATATCGAACAGGTCCCAATCGGAAACATCCAGCTTGTTTTCCCCATTCAACGCGCATCCCACCATCAGCGCGAAGGCGAGAGCCGCAGCGGCAACGGTAATAATCCGGCCTAGCTTCCCTTTGCAGGGGCGAAGTGTATCCGCCCGCGCGTTCTTGACCCACATTTCTCTGTTTATCTTCATGAACAAAATTCTATCATGATAAACAAGCGGATGTCAAACGAGCGAAAGACAAAAGGGTGCAGCAAAAAAATATTGTACTATAAATTGGTGAATGATTTTACATGTGTGATGCAACTTGTTTTTGTTTATTGTTACCTGCGTCACTGAAGTGTGAAAACAAAAATTTCAAATTGTTCTGCTGCGAATAGCGGCATATTTATCAAATAAGTCAATAACAATAAATGGTACAACAAAAATTTGCTGCACCC
>JAISYE010000126.1 GCA_031297485.1 Clostridiales bacterium | reverse complement strand
TGATGCTCGTTATGGGACTTGCCGCCAGCCTGACATTTTACGCGTCCGAACGGCGCCTCAGGCTTTATACGGAATCCGAACTGCTGGAAAACGCCAGGGCCGCTGACATGTACCTGCGGGAATTTTTGCGTTCAGCCCAGCAGATTGAGTTGGCAGCGACTGCTTCTGGTTCGCTGCGTTCCTTGACAACCGTGATTGACGGCCATAAATTTATATTTAAATATGATAGCACCCTCGGCCCCTCATCCCCACGATATCAGCGGCTGGACTTCAACGACTACAACGAGGTGGCCGCCCATTTAGAGGACATAACCGCGAGTGTTAGCGGCGGTCTGCTTATTATTACAATTACCACGGCGGATAGGCTCTCAGCCGCAGATGTGCCCCGGGCGGAGCCTATATCGTTTACAATCGCCGCGGATGTTTCGCGCAAGGATTTTAAATTAAAGTAACCGGAAGTTCCGGCCATGGAGGTCATTCTTTATGAAGTTTAATAAAACCAGCCTCAGAACTTCCGGCCCCGCCGAAAGCTCCGGCCCCGCCGAAAGCTCCGGCATAGCCGGTTTTTCGTACATAGAAGTGCTGATTTCCGCGTTTATTGTTGGGATAGTCGCCGTGCCGGCAATATCGGGATTTTACAACGCAATGCTGACTACGCGCGGGGCGCGCCGGCTCTTTGAAGCCGCGGCGACGGCGTCCAGCTTACTTGAAGAGGCGGGGCGGGAAGTGACACAGATTGATAAATTAATGGAAGAGAATTTTTTGGATAAATATGAAATCGACCGCTGGAATTGCGTAATATCCCTGTTTGAGCTTCACGAAGGCGCGCCGGTTTTGTCCAAGGTATTCGCCTCTGATGAGGGTCTGGCGCTGCGGCGTGAATCTGAGATAAACCAGCTTGGACCGCCTGTGACGCTTGCCAGTGGGGATAATATATTTAAAAAGAATCTCCCGCCTGATTTCGACAAACTAGAAATTTCAGCCCCGATTGAAAACATACTTGTTTCCGGTTGTGAAATTTTTACTCGTAATAGCGCGTCGCCCAGGGAATATTTAGTTTGCGCAGAAATTTTTGATAAACAGGGAGTGCTTGTGAAACGGATGGCAAAGTTATGTCTGGAAAACTGAGTGCCGCTGACGGCAGCACATATATTTATGTGATTATCACAATGATTTCTGTGTTCGTACTATTGTCTATATGCCTGCACACCGCTAATACTTCCATGACTGTAAGCCGCGCCCATGATATTTATCTGGACATGTATCCCATGGCTGTGTCTGGTGTGGAAAAAGCCGCTGACATCCTTAATACAATGGTGTGGGAAAAGAGGGAGGCGATTTTTCAATCGGCATTGGAAAAATTGTGCGTCAATGGCTTTGAGGGCACTGCGGTCTATCGGGTCCCGGATGTTTCGGAACCCTATCAGGGCGAATTCTTCCTGAAAGACAATATATTCGCGCGGTATTTTGCGGAAGCCGCGCTGGAAGAAGTATTCACCTCGTCCGAGGCCGGAACTTCCGAAGGTATGAGCTTTATGTTCGACCAACTTATGGACGAGCCGCACGGCGAAGGAACACGGGATTGCTCAGTGCAAGTAAAGGCTGTTGCCGACAGTAAAGGCTGTAATGTAGAGTCGGCGGCTTTGCGCGGGGATTTGCGCGTTGTGGCGGAAGGCCGAATAGATTTTATGCCATACAAAGGTGGGGAAATGCTGACCCCAATATATGGGTGGCGTGATGCGCCTTACTGGGCGGAATACGGCGCGAGCGAGTACGCTACGGTTATGGGCCAGGCGGAACTGTCGGGATCGGAATTTCCGGGGGAATGGAGCGAAACAGTGCCGGTGGAGGCGCGGGGGGTTGATATTTTGGATGTGAGCGGGTTTTATGGCAGTAACGGGGAACCGGTTTCCACCATTGTGCTGGATCTGACCTTACGTGGTTCGCCCCTGACGCTCCGAGCGTCGGATTCTTCCAGAAACGCTTTTTACGGACTTGTATTTTCAAAAAACGATGTGATTTTAGACAATATTATTGTCACCGGCAGCGTGGTTTCCGCAGGGGGAATAATCTACCCTCACTCCCTCTTGGAATTTCCGTTAGGTGCGGCTGGCGTTATTGTGCCGGACCCGGACGCGCTGTTTAAAATAAAGTTCGCTGACAGTATAATGCAGAAAAAAATATTCGACATCTTAGGCGTCACGGATTTTGCCGGAAGTTTCGGCCCGGAAGTTGAGACAGAGGCCGAAAACGTGCTGGGGCAGCTTGTTATAAGCCGTCCGGCCCGTTTGACCCTGGCGGAGGACGGACCGGAAGGAGCGCCCCTGAATACAGGTTTCAGGTTTGAGGTGGTAACCATAAGAAAAAGGCAGTAAAATTTCGTGGCCGGAACTTAGTTTTCTATTGTCAATTTAAAAAAATGCGCGTATAATAGATACAAATAGTACGTAATAGCTTCGACATCAAAAGTACGAATAATGTCGTAAACATGCTTATTTTGTACTTAATTGCTAACGAAACTTATTGATTTGTTGGCTTATAGCAAATATAATACAGAAGATGATAAAAAAAAGAAATTATTTACGGCAATAAAAAAGTAAAATTAGCAAAAAAATAAAAACAGATTTGGAGTGAAAGAGATGAGTCAAGACAAAATCAGTGTTTTACTGGCGGACGACAACAAGGATTTTTGCGACGTAATGCGCAATTATCTGGACAAGCTGGAAGATATCCGCGTGGTAGACACGGCCTATGACGGTTTTGAGGCCTATTCGAAAATAGTGTCGCTTAAGCCGGATATCGTCATATTGGATGGGGTGATGCCGCGTTTGGACGGCCTTGGGGTATTGGAGAGGCTTAACAAGGCCCAAGGGGATGTAAAGGCCCCTATATGCCTGATGCTTACGGCGCTGACGCAGGAAAGCGTAACCCAGCGCGCCATGGAGCTTGGAGCGGAATACTACATGATCAAGCCCTTTGACATGGAGTCCCTTGTGGCCAGGATACGGGAACTGCGGGAACAGTATTTTTCTAAGGACAAGGGCCTGGCGAAGCGGCTGAACAAGCGTCCCCGCGCCTTAAGTGAAATCGACCTGGAGGCGCGCGTGACTAATGTATTGCATGAAATAGGCGTCCCGGCGCACATACGCGGGTACAATTACATGCGCGAGGCCATTATGATGGCCGTTGAAAACATAGATGTGCTGAACTACATTACAAAGGAACTGTACCCTTCCATCGCGAAAAAGTGCGGCACAACTCCCAGCCGCGTGGAACGGGCGATACGCCACGCCATAGAAGTGGCCTGGAGCCGCGGGCGGGTGGACTCCATAGACAATATTTTCGGCTACACAATTAACAACCATAAGGGCAAGCCCACAAACAGCGAGTTTATCGCGCTTATAGCAGACAGGCTGCGGCTGGAGCTTAAAGTCTCCTGACATCCAGCGCTTGCGACGCAGAAAAAAACCGGAATATCCGCGAAAAATACGCGGTGTTCCGGTTTTTTTGTTGCTATAAAATCCAGGAGGTTGTAAAATGTTTGCGGATGCATATTTGGGCGTGTTTCATATTTGGGTTTAATCAGTAGACACATTTATTTCCAAGTGCATTAAAAAGCCTGTATTTATGCGGGAATTTAGCTGCTATGGGAAAATATGTGTCTACAATTTTTGAAACACGCCCATATTTGGTAAAGGATGTGATAATATACTGCTAAGATTATTGGCCGCTGTAACGGCGCTGTTTTTGACCTCAATGGCAGGAACTTCCCAATGACTGCGGAGCGGAAGATATGAAGACACGCTTGCGGTTTACCTGGCGTCCGGAGAAGGCGGGCTTGATTCTCTGACCTTGGAGGAGCCGCCTGTTCTGACCTTGGCTGACCTTGAAAAATATAACTGGCAGGAGCAGACTTTTGAGTTAAAGGCCGGAATTTCTTTGTACGAGCGGATTGCCGGAGATATTCCTGTGGATGGCCGTCCGTATGTGCTGGTGGTAAATGGCGAGCGCTTGTACATGGGCAAGTTTTGGACCATGCTGTTCTCACTTTTCCATATAGTCCAAGTATTACAAGTGGGGCCGTCATTTACTTAATCGTACGAAATCTCTTGAGATAAGTAGGATGAGGCTGTTACGCGGCAGGTGTTGGATCAGCGCGTATATAACGCGCTTAAGCATTGTTTGACGGAAGAATAATTTGGAGATTTTTAATAACACTATGGCGTGAATTCTGAAAACGACAATGCAGAAATCAAGGATTCTTCATCGCCGCAATGAATAAGGAATGACTGAACAATAAAGTCCCAAATTAAATTTAGAATTGTAGCGCTCTTCTCTTAAAGAAACTTATGAGTTTGGGAGTTTATTTTTTCTTCGTTCCTAGTGGTGTATCCAGCAATATTTTATAGGAGAAATAAATGTTTTTGGCCGATAGTTTTAACCGCAAATACCACGGAGCCGCGGGCGAACCTAACGGTGATTTGTCCGTTGGTTCACCCCTACTATGATTTATAAGCGGATACAGCACTAGGACGTGTTTGAAAACTAGATTCCAGCGCGAAATTGCAGCGGTTTCATTCGAAATTTCGCGCTTTAAGGAATTTTCAAACACGCCTTAAGGTAAACCAGAAATAAAGCCCATTATTGTAAAATTTTATACTGTAGTGATAATAAGGAGGCCGCTATGACAATTACGGAAGCAACAGCCGCGGCAGCGGCAATAAAGAAAAACATCGAGCGGGTAATGGTAGGCAAGAGCCGGGAAATAGACCTTGTGCTCACCGCGCTGCTGGCGTCGGGCCATGTCCTGCTGGAGGACGCGCCGGGGACGGGTAAGACTATTTTAGCCAAGGCGCTGGCGCGCTCCTTTGACGTAAAATTTAAACGTATCCAGTTTACGCCGGACTTACTGCCCTCTGACATGACCGGAATAAACTTTTACAGCCCAAAGACTGGGGATTTCACCTTCAGGCCGGGCGGACTTTTCGCAAATATACTGCTGGCGGACGAAATAAACCGCGCCACGCCGCGCACCCAGTCAGGGCTGCTGGAGAGCATGGAGGAACGCCAGATTACGGTGGACGGGGAAACCTATCGCCTGGAGGAACCATTCTTTGTAATAGCTACCCAGAACCCCATTGAGACTCAAGGCACCTTTCCGTTGCCAGAAGCTCAGTTGGACCGGTTTCTTATGCAGCTGGCAGTTGGCTATCCGGACACGTCGGGAGGCGTGGAGATAATACGGCGCTTTATCCGTGACGACCCCCTGGAGGAACTGCCCGCGGTATGTTCCCGAGAGAATCTTGAGGCCATGCGCGCGGCGGTAAGGGAAACAGCCATTCACAGAGACTTGTGCGAATATATTGTGCGCATAACGGAAAACACCCGGAGCCACGAATCCGTCATATTGGGAGTAAGCCCGCGGGGCGCCCTGGCAATGGCCCGCGCGGCGCAGAGTTACGCCGTTATAAAGGGCAGGGACTATGTGGCGCCGGAGGATATAAAGGCCCTGGCCGTGCCTGTCTTCCGCCACAGGATACTGACACGGGGCGTTGGCAGGGCCGGAACTTCCGCTGACTCGCGCCGGGTTCTGGAACAGATTTTGGATACCTTGCCCGTGCCAACAGAGGAGATGTGGAAGTGACAGTCCTGATTGTAATTCTGGCTATTGTGCTGTTCGTTAAGCTGACGGACCTTATCTACAGCCGGTATTGGAACGCGGGGCTTAAGTTCAGCATTAATTTTTCGAGGCGGACAGCCTTTGAGGGAGAACCTCTGGAACTCACCGAGGTGCTTTCAAACGCCGCTGTGCTTCCACTGCCCTGGGTCGCGGTAAAATTCCGTATTTCCCGGGACTTGCTGTTCAGCGATACCAGGAACGCACAGATTTCGGACGATTATTACCGCAGCGACGTGTTCAGCGTTATGATGTTCCAGAAAATTACCAGGCGCCTGCCATTTGTATGCGGCAAGCGGGGCTTTTACATTGTAAAGAACATTGACTTGGTAAGCGGGAATCTGCTGTTAAACCACAAACTTATTGCCCATATAAACTGCGGCGAGTCTCTTACAGTTTACCCTAGGTTAATTGAACCGCGGGAACTTTCCGTGCCGTACAAGAAAATAACGGGGGAACTGCTGGCCCGGCGGTTTATTCAGGCTGACCCCTTCGAGTTTAAAGGCATACGGGAATACCAGCCTTACGACAGCTTTAGGTCGATTAATTTTAAAGCCACTGCTAAGGCGGGGCGGTTTATGGTGAACGTGAACGACAGCACTATATCCCAGGAGATTATAGCCGTGCTTAATTTGCAGCCCTATGCCTCCTGGTTTGGGGATACCTTGTTTGAACAGGCCATACGAATGGCCGCGTCTTTAGCCAGCCGCTGTGTTAAAGACGGCGTGCCCTTCCGAATGGTATCGAACGGAAGGGACATTATTACAGGCCGGGAAATTGACATACATAGCGGTTCCGGCGGTGAGCACCTGGCTAATATTTACAAAGCCCTGGCGAGAATTGACCTGAGCAAAGAGGTTAAGCCCATAGCGCCCTGGCTTAACGAACAAACCCAGGACGCTGTGTACTTTCTTATATCAACATACCAGGACAGCGACCTGGCGGAGGCTTTTAACCAAGTTAGGACCCGCGCTTTTGGGGTGTGGGTGATTCCGGCTTTTAGGGAAACCGCGGTTAAAGTCCCGCTGGACGATTTTGTGCGGAAATGGGAGGTGGCTGACAATGAGCAAGGCCCGCTTTTTGACTGAACAAACCATATATAACCTGGCTGTTTTCGCGCTGCTGTATTCCATTGCGGCTGTGCCCGCCTATGCTTTGATGCCGGAAGCGTCCACGGCCTGGTATCTGTTGCTGCTTGCGGTACCGTTCTTTATTACTCAGGCGCTGCGGAACGCGGTAAAGGTTCTGGTACTGTTTATCCTGCTTCACGCGGGGCTTGTGGTGATTGTTTTCTTCGCCGCGCGCGGAATTTTCCCGAAAATATTAGCGACGGCGTTTATGGTGATTGTGGTTGGATATTCTTTTGGCACACGGCTTAAGGGAGGCGTGCCTGATTTTGACGCCGCCATGGTTGTGGTAGGCGTGGTGGTTATAACTGTTGCGCATATTATTGCCGCGCGGATGGGTTACGAGCCGCTTCCAGCCCTGCTTTCAGCGGCTGCGGCCACTATGGCGGCCTGTTTTCTGCTGTATTCGCACATGACTAGCTTGGATTACTCCATAGAGGTTATCACTCTTACCAGCGTTCAGCCTGTGCGCGAGATAATTTCGATGAACAACAAGAGTATTGCCGTGTTTACTCTGCTGGTGATATCGGCAGGGGCGGCCGCGCGTCTTGTAAACCTTGATAGTCTGGTTGGCGCGGTCGGCGTGGGGTTGCTGGCGTTACTGCGGTTTTTGTTCAGTCTGCTGCCGCAGCGCGCGCAGGAAACAGCGGCGCCTGAGCCAATGGCCCCGCCTGTGCCGGAGTCCATGGCGCCGCTCATGCCCTTGGACGACAGTGAACCCGCGCTAATTTGGGTTATATTGGAGACGATTTTCAGGTACGCGGCGATAATCGTCCTTGCGGCCCTTGTAATAGGGCTTATCATCTTTGCTTGTGTGCGGATATACCGGCGGTTTTATCAACGGGGGACTTCAGAGGGGGATATTAAGGAATTTGTGGCGCCTGAATTTTTAAAAATTGAGGCTTTGGCGGTAAATCTGCTTAGGCTGCTGCCTCGTTCCGCGCCCTCCAACAAGGTAAGGCGGCGGTTTTACAAAAAAGTGCGCCGTCACATGGCCGGGGGCATTGCCATAGCTAATACGGACGCGCCTTGGGAGATGCGGCAAAAAATTCTGGCCGGCGCGAAGGAGGACATTGCAACGCTGACCGAGGAATATGAGCGGGAGCGGTACGCAGGGTCTTGAACGAGCATGCGTGTTGCTATACTCACGAACGAATACATTTGCCAAACATGATGACCTTTTCCAAGCCTTAAGTTCGCGCCCATATGGCGGGACGCCGCCTGAGTATTGAGGCGGCGCCCAAGGTTTTAATCGGGGTATTTGAGGTTTTCTGGCCGTATATCAAGTAGAACCTCGTTTAAGAATTTGCGTGACTCGTACTGGGCGAAAAACAGGTTGTGATCCAAAGCGTTTCCGCATTCCGAAAGGTCAGTGTAAGGAACAGGGCCTTTAAAATTGAGTATGTATTTAAAACACTCAATAAGCATGTGAAGGATGTCCCCGCTTTCGAGGCTGCCCTTGGCGATTAAGTACATACCTGTGCGGCAGCCCATCGGCCCGATGTAAAGCATGCGCCCGGCCCAGCCGCTTGACCCGCCGCGGATGTATACCGCCATCAGATGCTCCAGCGTGTGCATGGTGGCGGTGTCCATTACAGGTTCCCTGTTCGGTTCCTTCATGCGGATGTCGAATGTGGTCACGGTTTCGCTTCCCACAGGGTCTTTGCGCGAAACATAGACTCCGCGCAGTAATTTGTTGTGGTCGATTTTAAAACTTGTCACATCGTCCATTACAATAACCTCCTAAAGCTGTAAGTATTTTGTGTATATCATAATACCTTAAGCAGGTTTTAGCAACCGGCAAGATGAAAGTTTACACTATATTCATATTTTATTCAAAACTGAGAGTTATACTCTGATTAAATAAAACAAGGGAGGCTTTATATGCAAGATTATAACGCTTTATACGATGAAGGCAACAGCATAACCACCAGCGAAATAGACCGTATTCAGCAAGAAATAGATAAAGACCTGAAAAAGGCGGACACCTCTATAGAAGAGGCTGTTGTCCAGGACCTGGCGGCGCCGGCAAAGGATGACATAGAACCCCGGCAGGCCTTTACCGCGCCCCATGCTCCTGGGGATGAGGTTTACGGCGTACCGCCAGGTTCAGCCGGCACGCCGGTTTACCCACCGCCCGCGGACCATACGCCGGTTTATAACGCGCCGCCATACCCCGCCGCCGTTTCGCCAGGCCCCGCGCCGGATTATACCGCCCCGCTGGGCGCGCCGCTGTCCCCTGTGACTAATCGTGTGTATGAGAACGGGCCCAGGCAGGAATACGACGGCTTCTATAACGAGACCATAAAGAACCAAAGCAAGAGCCGCTTTAAAAGAACGCTGGCGCTGGTCTGCGCGGCAAGTGTGCTTGCGCCTTCCTTCCTTGGGCTGGCCATAGTAGCGGGTAATTATGTGGTGAACAGATATTTCAGCGCGCCCGCCGCGCCGTACAGAGTGGACCAGGCTGCGGAAAACGAATCCGCCTTCGCGTTCGAGCAGTCGGACCCGAGCCAGAGCATAGCCGCAGAGCCGGGGACTGCCTTCGATTGGGACCAGGCGGCGGAGTTCGCCAATATAATTGATAAAGTCGAGCCCTCGGTGGTGTGCATCACCTATGAAGCGCAAATGGCACAGGGTGGTTTCTTTGGAATGCAGCCCCAGCCGGTTTCGGGCGCGGGCAGCGGTATAATATTTCATCAGGACAGCGAAAAAGTGTATATCGCCACTAACCAGCACGTGGTAAGCGGAGCGAATTCCGTACAGGTTTCCGTGTCCGGCAGCGAGCTTGTGCCCGCCCGGTTAGTTGGGCAGGACGCGCAGGCGGACTTGGCCGTTATATCTATTTCCAAAGCGGATTTAAGCGCGGCTGGTGTTACTACCGTAGTTCCGGCGGATTTCGGAGACTCGGACAAAGTGCGCGTAGGCGAGCCGGTGCTGGCTATAGGCAACGCCTTGGGCGAGGGTAATACGGCTACCAACGGGATTATCAGCGCGAAGGACAAACAGATAACAATTGACAATAGGGACCTGACGGTTTTCCAGACCAACGCGGCCATAAACCCAGGCAACAGTGGAGGCCCGCTTGTAAATATGAGCGGGGAGGTTATAGGCATTAACACGGCCAAACTCTCCGAATCCAGCGTGGAGGGCATGGGCTATAGCATAACATCGAACAAGGCCAAGCCGATTATTGAGGAGCTTATGAACCAGGTAAACCGTCCGTTTTTGGGAATACAGGGCATGGACATCACGGAGCAGGTCGCGTCGCTGTACAGCCTGCCCCAGATGGGCGTAATTGTGGAATCGGTGTTTCCCGGAACCAGCGCCGAAGAAGCGGGGATTAAGCGGGCGGACATTATCACCAGCTTTAACGGCAAGAGTGTGCTTACAATGGAGCAGCTTTCGGCCTTTATTAAGGAATGTGCTATTGGTGACAAGGTGGAGATAAAACTGCTGCGCGAGGGTACCGAGGCGCTGACAGTAACAGCTACCCTCCAAAGATATGGCGATATGGACTTTTAAAATTGCGATGCGCGAATACAAACAGCCCCGCGTCTTTTTTAAGGCGCAGGGCTGTTTGCCTGCCGAGGCTACACATCCATTAGGGTTTTGGACAACTGGTTGTACATCATATCCGACAGGCCGATACCGCCGGCATTAGCCGCGTTTTTGGACCATTCCTCATCGAGCATGTCCTGAAAAATGTTTTCTGCGCTGCTCTTTGGCAGGATGCCTTCGTCGGACTTAAGGGTTTTGCGCATTTCGCGCATCATAAAATGGATGAAGTAGCTTTCAAACTCTACGCAGGCGCTGCGAAGCTCACGCACGTCATTGTTCTGCACCGCGCGGTCAAGCACGTCAGCGAATGAATCCGTTTTGGCGGAGTCCCTTTGCGTTTGGGCTGAAAATCTCGAGGCATCGTAATTTGAAATAGATGGTATCTCCATACATGCCGACCCTCTTTCTCTTAATATGTACCTGATTATAATATTTTTTTGGTGTTTATTCAAGCATTTTCCTGAAAATTTTTTACTTTATTGCAAAGCTGAATCACGCATCAAAAAGCGCCGCCTCTGACGCGCCAAAGAATGGGTCAGGGCAACACAGGAAACCGTATAGAGTCCCATGGGGGCTTTGGGACAGATCAGCCCCAAGGTTTTCCGCTTTTGACCTTCCCAAGCCTTTTATTCACCTAATAAGGTAAAACTCTGGCAGCACAACGTCAACTTGTTGGTTGGTGCCCATTTCGAACCAGGTGTTCAGGACCTTTTCCATGGAGGTTTTCAGGTCGTGACGTTCCGCGCCGGTTTCCGCAAGCAGCGGAATTTCCTTTACCAGTTCGCCGGCCAGGAAAATTTTTGCCACGCCAAGTTGTTGGTCTTTGACGACCGGCGCGCGGACCGCGCCGGGTTTTTCCGGCACTATTTCCACACTCGCGCGCTCGGACTCGGAAAGCGGCAGCATAAGACCGTCGGCGCTGCGTGCCCTGACGCTTGGCGTGCGCGAGCGTTCCACAAATACAATGCCCATATCCGCTCCTGCCTCCAGAATGGTCTCGTACTCAAAATTGCCGAACCCGTAGTCTAAAATTTCCCGTGTGTCGCGCCATTTCTGTTCCTTGCCATGACTGCCCCATCCGCTGGCGAGCACAACCGATATAAGCCGCATGCCGCCGCGGTCAGCCGCGCCTACAAAACAGTGGCCCGCGCTGTTTGTAAACCCGGTCTTTACCCCTATGCACCCTCGGTATTCTGTCAGCAGCCTGTTTTTATTCACTATGTCGTACCGCTGCCTGTCGCTTGAGCATGTAACCGACGGCGTGGCTATAATATCCCTGAACGCGCTGTTTTCCAGAGCGTATCGGGTTATAAGCGCCATGTCATAGGCGGTGGAATGGTGGCCGCCGGCGTCAAGGCCATTGGGTGTTTCGAAGATTGTGTCAGCTGCCCCAAGCTCCCGGGCCTTGGCTGTCATCATAGCGCAGAAAGCTTGTACGTTCCCGCCTACGTGCTCCGCTATGGCTACAGCCGCGTCGTTGGAGGATTGCAACATCAGCGCATACATTAAATATTCCATTTTTATCTTTTCGCCGGCGTTTAAATTCATTTTTACCTGGGGCTGGCCCGCCGCCTTGCCGGACACTGTCACTATATCCGCCAGGTCCGCATTTTCCAGCGCCACTACGGCGGTCATTATCTTTGTAGTGCTTGCCATTGGCAGCGGCGCGCGTTCGTTCTTGCCCCACAGCACCCTGCCGGTCTTGCTGTCCATAAGTACCGCCCCGGCCGCTTCCGGATGTATTGCCTCGGCGCCTGCCGGCCGCGCGGATGCTATAATCAGCGCTAAAGCGGCGGCAAAGACCCGGAACGCGAAAATTTTATTTAACATGAAAAAATCCTCCTCTTGCGCTTTTGGCGTATGATTGACGCACTATATAATGCGCAGAGGGAGGATTTTTTATCCGTTACAGCCTGACCAGTGCAGGGGCAAACTGCGTTCGCCGTTTTGTGAGCGGGAAATTATGCCCTACAACAGGGACTCATGTGTCATGCACTTAACACAGCCGCATAGCCCGCCCGCGGAAAGCCCGGAGGCCGCGCCCCTGAAAACAGAGTCGCACAGCCAGCCGCCGCTGTAAGCCGCGTAAAAGACGACACCCAAGCAAAGGGCCACAAATGGGTTGTACCTGCGCGGCAAAAAATCTAGCAGCTTTATAAATTCAGTAATAATCATCACAGTAACCGTAATAATAATAAACTCCAGCAAATTGACCACCCGCAGAGCACACGGCGGAAAAACACCGCAGAGTTTTTTATATAATATGCGGCCAGCGGTTAATGGTTACGGCGCGTCGAAGGGATTGTACTTGGGCTGCCAAATGCCGTCGGCATTCTTAATAAGGTATAGGTCAAAGGGGTCTTCCTCAACAAAGAAATGTACGCGCCCGACATTCTCGCTGTCCTGCACAAATTCCCCTTTGTACATATTACCGAACATGTAGTCGGCCTGGTCCTTCCGGCTGGCGATGTCCGTGCTTTCCACATCCCTGACGTGTAGCTGCCGGTAATCTTCCTTTGTGGGCACAAGCCCTTCGGGGGAAAACATGGTATACTCCTGCTCCCACATGCCGTCGATACCGTATTGTATAAAAATTTTCGCAATGGATATGGGGTCCACGTTGGCAAAGACGTTCAAATCCATGCTGTTTAAAAATTCCTCGTAGATGTTACGCTCCTCTTCTGTAAGGGAAAATACCCTGCCGTGGCCGGCGTTGTCAAGTAAGTCCCCTTCTTCGTACTCCGGCGTGGGCGTAGGCGCCTTTGTTACGGACGGCGCCGGAGTTTCCGGCGGAGTGTCGGTGTTTTGCACACAGCCGGAGACCAGGGCAATCGCAAAAATTATAAACGCTAATTTCCACATTTTAAAACACATCCTTTGTTATAATCAGGTATACTGCTGAAAGTATCAGCATATGAACGGGATAAAAAAAATAAAAGAACCGTTTGAGTTTCGGACCTTGCCGACCGTTATAAAGTGCAATAAGCGCTGCAGGCACCAACGTGCCTATGAAAAGGGCGGCATAGTACAGTGTATAGACAGGGCCGTCACCCGACAGGACGGCGTCAAACAGGTCCAAGCCGTACCAATAAACCGCCGCGGCTGCCATTGCGGCAAGGCGTAATGGTTTCCGCTTGAAAAAGTAACAGGCGAAAATAAGCCCAACGCCCATTACGCTGTAATCTGTCCGAAGGAACCATCCCGCGGCTATAATAACCGCCACAAGCAGCCAGTGATATATGGGTATGCCAGGCTTGAATAAACGGCGCGTGTCTCTGCTTACGTCTTCAATGTCCGGCGCGCGGTGAATTTTGTACCAGTATATTGCCAGCGCGCCAAGGAACAGGGTAAAATAAACATTCTGTTTGGAAAACTCCAGAAACACCAAGCTGTTGTTTAAACCTAAGTTAAGGAAAATATCGAAGGGTATTTCCGATATAAGCGCGAAGGTCCCAAGCCTCAGCAAGTACCGCGGCATGCTGCGCGTATGCCGCGCGCCTTCCGCGATGAGGTATACGAAAATGGGGAACGCTATCCGTCCAATGGAACGCATCAGCCAATATTCGTTATCGGTCAGCTGATTACCAAATATTGCGCCGGTATGGTCTATAATCATAGTCACAACCGCTATTATTTTTAATACAAAAACCGACATTATGCAACCCTTTCTGAAATTTATTCAATTAGAGCCTGTTTGAAAACTGGATTCCAGCGCGAAATGGCAAAGGGTTTGATTCGAAATTTCGCGCTCTAAGGAATTTTCAAACACGCCTTAAGCAAGACGTATTGTATCGCAGAGAATTCAGCGGTCTATTTAATTTTCCATTAAATCCTTCATATTATACAGTCCTGGCGCTTGCCCGGCGATAAATTCAGCGGCTCGCAGTGCGCCCACGGCGAAAATCTCTTTGGACTGGGCGGAATGGGTAAGCTCAATAACCTCGCCGCGCCCGGCAAAAATAACCGTGTGCTCGCCGACTATGGAGCCGCCGCGCACGGAATGCAGGCCGATTTCGTTAGGGGCGCGTTTCTCACGCAGGCTTGTCCTGTCCACTGTATAGGTCATGCTGTTGTTAAGGGCGCTGTTTACCGTGTCCGCCAGCATCAGGGCCGTGCCGCTGGGCGCGTCGAGTTTCTGGTTGTGGTGCTTCTCCACTATTTCCATGTCAAAGCCTGCCGCATTAAGCACAGGCGCGTACTTGCTCAGAATGGACATCAGCAGGTTGATGCCCAGTGACATATTAGCTGATTTAAATATAGGTATTTCCAGCGAGGCTTTTACAATTTGCCGCTCGGTCTCGTCCGAAAGCCCGGTTGTGCATACGACCAGGGGCAGTTTCCTGTTTTGCGCGTAAGCGGCTACGGTTGGGACAGCCGCAGCCGCCGAGGCTTCTATTATGGCGTCCGCACTGACATCGCACTTTTCAAGGCTTGTGAAAACAGGATATGTAACAGCCCGCTGCGGCGGGGAAATATCCACCCCCGCCGCAACGTCTATCCCGTCGTATTCTTCGGCGGTTTTGGCTATGACGCTGCCCAGCCTGCCCGCATACCCGTGTAAAATAATTTTCAAGACTCTGTCACTCCTCTAACGATGTTTTGTTCGTCGGGAAGCAGGCCGTAAGCCGTCATTTCCGCTTTGAGCCTGTCAAGAGTGGCCGGTGTGACTTCCACCAGGGGAAGCCTGTAATGTCCCGCGTTAAGACCCATGAGGTTAAGCGCGGCCTTAACTGGCATGGGGTTTACTTCGGCAAAAAGCGCCCGCACCAGAGGCAGCGCCCGCAGCTGCAGATCCAGCGCGCCCGACCGGTCGCCTTCCAGGTACTTGGTAACCAGATCGTGCACCTGGCGCGGCGCAATGTTCGCCAGTACGGATATTACGCCTAGCCCTCCAAGGGACAGTACCGGAATGATATTGTTGTCGTCGCCGGAATAAATCTCAAACCCGCCGGGGCCGCAGAGTTCCGCAATTTCCGCTACCTGGGCGATATTGCCGCTGGATTCTTTTATACCCACTATATTTGGTATTTTTGAAAGCTGGTATACAGTCTGCGCCTGCATGTTAAGACCCGTGCGGGACGGGACGTTATACAGGATAACGGGCAGGTCCGCAGCGGCGGCCATAACCGTAAAATGCCGCACCAGCCCGGCCGGCGACGTCTTGTTGTAATAAGGCGTGACAACCAGCAGCGCGTCCGCGCCGCGTTCCTGGGCACCGCGGCAGAGGTGGACGCCATGGTCCGTATAGTTGCTGCCGGTTCCGGCTATTACCGGCACACGCTTGCTTGCCGCGCTGACCGCGCACCTTATCACATCCAGCTGTTCCTCATCCGTGAGGGTGGCCGCCTCGCCTGTGGAGCCGCAGGATATTATGGCGTCAGCCCCGTTGGTTATCAAAAAGTCGATTAAATTTTCATAGGCATCGAAATTAACGGCGCCGTCCTCTTTAAACGGCGTGACAACGGCCACGCCCGCGCCTTTGAATGTTGACATACATACCACTCCCAAAACCTATTTAGTGATGACGGTAAGCTGCCAAACTTTTTCGGAGACGCGTTAAAGCGTTCGTATATCCTGTGAAAAAGTTTGGCTTTTAATATCCGCAATTTCTTATTAACACTACAGCGTGAATTCCGAAAACGACAATGCAGAAATCAAGGATTCTTCTTCGCCGAGATAAATGCGGCAGAGCAGCGATAAAGCCCATTTCCGCAAAATTTCACACTGTGGTGTTAAGCAAACACGCTATTTGCACGGCGTTCGTTGCCGCGCCCTTGCGTAGGTTATCGGCCACAACCCACAGGTTTACGCCGTCAGGAACACTGTAATCGCGGCGGATTCTGCCCACAAAAACCTCGTCGCGCCCGTCCGCGTAAAGCGGCATGGGATATTCGTTATTGGTAAAATCGTTTTGTAATATAATACCAGGCGAGTTTGCCAAAAGCTGAGTAAGCTCCTCCAGTTCAAACGGGGAGTTAAGCTCCGCGTTTATAGACTCGCTGTGTCCTGTAAACACTGGTATCCGCACCGCGGTGGCGGTTATGGGCAGGTCCGGCTGGTGCATTATTTTGCGCGTTTCGTTTATCATCTTGTGTTCTTCCTTGGTATAGCCGTCCTCCATAAACACGTCTATGTGCGGCAGGCAGTTCCCCGCTATCGGGTGGGGGAATTTCCTGGGGCTCCGCCCGTTAAGACCTTCTACAAGGTCGTTCCATCCGCCCATGCCGGCTCCGGATACAGCCTGATAGGTGGAATACACAACCCGCTTTATGCCGTAGCGTTTGTGCAGGGGCCACAGCGCTACCACGGCCTGTGCTGTGGAACAGTTGGGGTTGGCGATTATGCCTTTGTTCCATTGCACGTCTTCCGGGTTTACTTCCGGCACTATCAGCGGGACCTTGCCATCCATGCGCCAGGCGGAGCTGTTGTCTATAACCACGCAGCCTTTGGACGCCGCTATCGGCGCGTATTGCAGGGACGCGGCGCCGCCCGCGGAGAACAGCGCCACGTCTATGCCTCTGTCAAAGGACTGGGCCGTAAGCTCCTCCACCTCGTATTCGCCGCCCAGCCAGGGCAGCTTGCGGCCCGCTGAGCGCGCGGACGCGAACAAATAAAACTCATCTATACGCAGCTTGCCCTTTTGGACATACTCCTCCAGTACCTTGAGAAAACTTTGGCCTACCATGCCTGTTGCGCCTACAACAGCTAACCGCATTTATATCCCTCCCAATCCTATGGCGTCCGCTACCTCGCGCATGCCGAGTATTGTCTCCGTAACAACCTCCTGCAATTCCATACCCAGCATGGCGCAGCCCCGCTCGATTACCTCGCGGTTTACTCCGGCCGCGAAATTAGCGGCCTTGTATTTCTTCATCACCGACTTAAGCTCCAGGTCCATTACGCTTTTCGACGGCCGCATTATTGCCGCCGCGGTAATAAGCCCCGTTAATTCGTCTATTGTATACAGCACTTTCTCCATTATATGCTCTGGCGCGACTTCCGTACATATCCCGTAGCCGTGGCTTACTACGCCGTGTATGTATTCCTCTGGAATCCCAGCTTCGGCTAACAGGCTTTCCGCTTTTTTGCAGTGCTCGTCAGGGTAGCGCTCGTAATCCACGTCGTGCAGCAGGCCGATTACGCCCCATTTTTCCTCGTCTTCCCCAAGTTTTCTGGCGAAGTGCCGCATTACGCCCTCTACGGACAGCGCGTGCTTAAGCAGCGGCTCGCCGGCGTTGTATTTTAAAAACAGCGCCAGCGCTTCCTCGCGTGTTGGTTTAACGCTCATTACACTCACCTCCTGAATGTGCATTATACTATACAGGGGGTTAATTGGCAATGTCAAACAACAAGAAAAACCGCCGAATACCACCGGCGGTTTTATCAATTGCAGGGGCGGACTGCGTTCGCCCGCATACAGCGCGTTATTGTTTTTCGCTTAACAGCTTCCTTACGAGTGCGGCGACAGTCTTGCCGTCCGCCCGGCCCTTCACCTTCGGCGAAACCAGCTGCATAACCTTGCCCATATCCTTCATGGAGGCTGCGCCGCTTTCGTTTACAGCGTCCAGTATAATTGCCGAAACCTCGTCGGGCGAAAGCTGTTCGGGCAGGTATTCCTTAAGTATGGCAATTTGCCTGTTAAGATTCTCTAACGAGTCCTGCCTGCCGCTGCGTTCGTAGTCAGGCATAACGTCATAACGCTTCTTAAGCTCCCGCGAAATAACCTCTGTAACCCCGGCGTCGTCCAGTGTCACCTGCCCGTCCTTTTCCGCCTGCAAAACCCCAGCGCGGACAATCTGCACCATGTCTTTGCGCAGGGTATCCCTAGACTTCAGGCACTCCTTTAGATCCTGCGCGAGCCGTTCCTTAAGGGCGGAGCTCACCACCGGCATACAATCACCTTCTGTCACGTTAGTTTGTTAGTTAGTTTGTTTGTTTGTTTGTTTCAACCCACATCAGGGCGGAACCCAGATGACACTATAATAGAAACCGCGCGCGCGGACACTCAGTTGAACCGGCGTTTGCGAGCGGCTTCGGACTTTTTCTTGCGTCTGACGCTTGGTTTGTCATAATGCTCCCTTTTACGTACCTCGCCCATAATCCCTGCTCTTGCGCAGTCTTTTTTAAAACGGCGGAGCGCGCTTTCCAAGGATTCATTCTCCCTAACCTTAACCTCCGACATAAATTTCCCTCCCTCCGAATGCTGCTGTTTCAATCCACCATTTGGGTGAGAATCCAAATGACTTGGTGCCAACTTTTAGTAATCGCGCGGCAGTTCCCACTTGCTGCCTGAATCTTCTTTTGTCAGTTTTTTGTTTCCCGCCTGTTTTTTGGTTTCAATCCACATCTGGGTGGGTCCCGGATGACCTTAATAGATTGCATATTAAGGTTCATTGTTATAATAGCAGGTGGCGGCTAAATAGCAAGTGCCGAGCACCTCTGGTCACACCTGAATTTTGAAAGATCCTTTTCTTGAAAGCCCCATATATACAAACCAATTGTTATGAATCTATTGCAGCCATCCGCGGCGGACGCGCGCGTGAAGAACCGTCTTTGGTGGCCGGTGGAAACCGCCGATGGGCGGCTATACAGCATTCTTAAACCAGGAGCTAAACTCATTGGCCGGATATACAAAACAGACTTCTCTATCTGCTAGTATACATAACTGCAGGCGGCATGTCAATTGGGACTGGAATTTCCGGCAAAATTATCGCGCGTAAACGCCGGGGCGTTATCAGGCGGAACGAAGGGCGCAGGATACCCTTCACGCGGGTTTGGGGCGGTCCGCGGTCCGCCGGTGTTGTCCCAAGGGTTCAGAGGGCTTCTGTTTACACGGAAGTTCTGGGCTGGTTTTTCGGAACCGCCTGCAGGGTCGGACTGCGTTCGCGCTGTCCCGGTGGACGCCTTTGCCAGCGCCTTTATAATGCCTGTGCCGCTTATGCCAAAGGGAGGTGCCAGCGCGGCTTCGGCGCAGCGCGTGACGCCGTCCGAGGCGGTATAGGTGCCGGAAGTTTCCGTCCAGTCCGCGGCAGGCAGCACCACGTCGGCGTGTTCCATTGTTTCAGTTTTAAAGCACCCGTGCAGCATTAAAAACTCCAGAGGTATCGGAAGTTCCGGATTGCCGGAAGCACTTCCGGTCAGGAGAGGCCATTTCCGATCAAGCCATCGCGCGTTCCGCCCGAAAATCAGCAGCGCCTTTATCTTGCCGCCTATCTGCCCGGCAAGCTCATCCAAGGGCGCGGCTCCTGAATCCGCCAGTCCCTGGCTGTTTACATCGGGCTTAAGGGCGATTATTCCGCCGCGGGGCCTAGGCTGCCCTAGGCGGGATGGTATATGCCCGGCCGCAAGGGCGAGGCTGGCAAGCCCTGCCGCAGCCTCCGGCGAGACTGTCTCTTGAGGGAACAGTATCACCGCTTTTTTCGCGCCGGCGTACAGGGCTGCCAGGCGCTTCGCTTGCTCGCCAGGCCGTACGCCGGAAAGCGCCTCGTTCAGCGTCCCGAAGCCGACGTACGGCCCTGGATCGGCCGTGGTCCCTTCTGCAGGGGCGAACTCTGTTTGACCGCATTTTAAATCAAGAACTGCCTTTATTATCTGGCGCAGCAGCCTCAGATTATTTTCTGAACGCGCGGTAAAGTCAGCTCTGCCGTATATGCCAAAGGACTGACAAGGCTCTGTGTCCGGCCCGTTTATGACAATCAGCTTCGCGCCGTTGTCCAAAGCCCGCTTTATGTTGCTGCCGACAATGGTGTGTGTGCTTAAAATATCCTCGTTTTGGAACAGCAGGATACAATCCGTGTGTTCAAGCTCCTTCAGGGAGCAAGTGGACGCGTCGCGCCCCAGCACTTGCTTCAAGCCAGAGGGACTTGCCGGAGAGTATACTTGTTCTGTGTATAGTATATCATTAGCGTATTTTTTTATTAAAAATATTTCCTCGTTTGTATATGTGTTTGAAATTACCACGGCAACCGCGTCACGCCCATACCGCAGCGCTATGTCCCGCACCCTGGCGGCTGTTTCCTCAACCGCTTTCTCCAAGCTCGTCTCCCGTAAAACGCCGGGACTATTTCCGCTGTTTATCCGCAGCAGAGGCCTTGTTATCCGGTGTTGGCGGAAATTCCGGTCCCAGCGGCCGGTCCGGTTTTGAGGCGTTCCAAGGGCAGTGTCCGGCGGGAATCCGAAACGCCCCTTGACACACAGCAGTCCATTCGGCTCGGCGGGCAGGCTCCTTAACAGCAGGCGCCCGTGGGTTTTCAGACGCACCGTGCACCCAAGACCGCAATGCCCGCAAACCGTAAGTGTCTCCCGCTCCGCTAAGGGGACCGGCTTGCGCAGGGGCAGCCGTTCGGTCAGCGCGCCGGTGGGGCACAGGGCCGCGCACTGCCCGCAGGATACGCATCCGCTGTCAGCCAGGCGCAGACGGCGCGCGTCCAGGGCTTGGCCTGCGGCTTGCGGGACGGACGCGCCGTAATCAGGTTCGGCGGCCCAGGCGTCAGGGCTTATTTGGGTGTCGAACCCGCGCCCCACAAGCCCCAGGGCCGTAACGCCCATAACCTCGTCGCAGACCCGCACGCACAGCCCGCACAGTATGCACTTGTCCGGATCGCGGATTATATAGGGCGAGCTGTTGTCCACGGAACTCAGGCTTAGGCTTTGTTCCTCCGAGACAGGACGAACGACGGAAGACTCCGAGGCCGGAATGTCCGGTACAGGCGGGATATTTTCCGGCGGCTCGCCGGCATATTTTTTAAAATCAGCGCCGTACTGATTTGCGTACACCAGCAGCTTGCACTCAAAATAATCCGCGCATCCGCATTCCAAACAGCGGCTTGCCTCACGTTCCGCCTGGTCCGGCGTGTATTGCCCCGATGCCTGGCGGAAGTTGCTTTTGCGTTCCTCCGCCGTAAGGCAGGCCGGTTTTTCACGGTGCGCTTTCACCCAGCCGTCCGGCCCATACCTGTCGGCCAGGTCTTTAGCTGTCAGCTTGCGTTCCGCTATAGATTGCGCCTTAAAAGGCACAAGCGCGCCGCGCAAATAGGAATCCACAACGCCTGCCGCGCGCTGCGCGTCGCCGATAGCCTCCACCGCGATGCCCGCCCCCTTGTTAGTCGCGTCACCTATGGCGAAAACACCTTCGGCACTGGTTGCAAAACTGTCCTCGCAAGCCTCCAGGGTGCCGCGTTTCGTCAGCGCCAGCCCTTCCAGCCCCTCTGGGTTAAGCCGCTGGCCTATAGCGATTATAACCAGGTCTAATTCTAAGACTTCCTCATCACCTGGTATAGGAACCGGAGCGCGCCTGCCTCCCGCGTCTGGCTCGCCCAGGCGCATCCGCTGCAGTCTAATGGCTGTGACGTGCGGGATCGGAACTTCCGGGCCGTTTGCGCTGATTATTTCTGAGGGATTTGTCAGAAATTTAAATATTACGCCTTCTTCTTCCGCTTCGCGTATTTCAAGGTCTTCGGCAGGCATTTCATCCCGGGAGCGGCGGTATATGTTGTATACCTGCGACGCGCCCAGGCGCACCGCTGTGCGGCAGGCGTCCATGGCGGTGTTGCCGCCGCCCACTATCGCGGCCTTCCTGCCTTGCAGCGACGGGGGCCGGCCCAGGGCCACATCCCGCAGGAAATCTATGCCGCCCAGCACGCCCGCCGCGTCCTCGCCAGGACAGCCCAGCGCGGCGCTGGTCCAGGCGCCCGCGGCCACTATAACCGCGTCAAAGGTTTCGCGCAGCCAGCCCAGAGTAATGTCCCGGCCCACACGTATGTTATTATGGGCTGTAATGCCCAGGGACAGGATGTAGTCTATTTCACTGTCCAAGATTTTTTTTGGCAGCCTGTATTCGGGTATACCATAGCGCAGCATGCCGCCCATTTGCGGCATAGCGTCGAATAGTGTCACAGCGTGTCCCTTAAGCCGCAAAAAATACGCGGCTGAAAGCCCGCCCGGACCACCGCCGATTATCGCGGCGGATTTTCCGCTGGCAGCGGACGAACACAGTTCGCCCCTGCAGGCGGGACTCGAATTTTTATCCGGTTTCCATGGGGTCGGGAGAACACAGTTCGCCCCTGCGGATGGGACCGGAACATCCGGTGGGACCGGAACGTCCGGTGGGACCGGAACGTTCGGAGGCGTGGGCGGTCTGCTGCCGGATTCCCTGACGTAGTCCGCCGCGAAGGTTTTGAGGGCCGCAATACTTATAGGCTCCTCCACCAGTTTGCGGCGGCAGGCTTCCTCGCAGGGGTGGGGACATACGCGTCCTATGGAGGCGGGCAGGGGAATCTTTTCCCGTATAAGCTCCAGAGCTTCTTCGTAACAGCCGTTAGCGATAAGCCCTACATAGCCCTGGCAGTCAGTATGGCCCGGGCAGGCCGTTACGCATGGAGGTCTGCAGTCGCCCTTATGGTCGGACAAGAGGAGTTCCAGCGCGGTTTTGCGGGCATCCCGCACACGCGGGGTATCCGTAAAAATAACCATGCCCTTGGCCACAGCGGTGGAACAGGCGCGCAGAAGCCTGGGCGCGCTTTCCAGCTCCACCAGGCACAGCCCGCAGGAACCGTAAGCCTCCACCCGGCTGTCGCGGCACAGCGCGGGTATGTGTATGCCCAAGCGCCCCGCCGCTTCCAGTATCGTTTCATCATCAAAGGCGGTCGTTTCGTGACCGTCGATATTTATAATTAATCTCATTTCTTATCCTCCACTGGGGATGGGCGGGTTCGCCTCTACTCGCTCTATGGCGGAAAACCGGCACACCGCGGCGCATCTGCCGCATTTTATGCAGCGGGAGCTGTCTATTCTGGCAGGGCCGGAACGTCCGCGGGCCGAGCGCGGCTCGACGGTTATGGCCGACACGGGGCATTTGCGCGCGCAGGCCGTACAGCCAGTGCAGTTCCCGTTTATGGAATACCGCATAAACGCCGCGCACTGGTGTGCCGTGCATCTCTTGTGGCGCACGTGGTCGATATATTCATTCTCGAAATAGCGCAGCGTGGTAAGCACAGGGTTCGGAGCGGTCTGCCCCAGGCCGCACAGTGCGCCTTCCTTAACCTGAACCGCCAGATGGCGCAGTTTGTCTAAGTCGGACTCTTCCCCGCGCCCGTCTACTATCTTTTCGAGTATTTCCAGCATCCGTTTTGTGCCTACGCGGCAATGAGCGCACTTCCCGCAGGATTCCTTGCAGGTGAAGGCCATGAAGAACCGGGCCATGTCAACCATGCAGGTGGTGCCGTCCATTACCACCATGCCGCCGCTGCCCATTATAGCCCCGGTGGCTGCAAGGGCCTTATAGTCCACGGGAGTGTCGATAAGCCGTTCGGGTATGCATCCGCCGGAAGGCCCGCCCAACTGCACGGCCTTAAACCGGCCGCCGGGTATTCCGCCCCCTATTTCAAAAATTACGTCCCGTATTGTGCTGCCCATTGGTATTTCGGCCAGGCCGCCCCGCCGTACCTTGCCTGTCAGGGCGAACACCTTTGTGCCCTTGCTGGTTTCCGTGCCCACGGCCGCGAAGGCTGCGCCGCCGTTGCGTATTATCCAAGGGACATTGGCGTAGGTTTCCACATTGTTAATATTGGAAGGGCGCTGCCACAGCCCTTTTTGCGCGGGGAAGGGCGGCTTGAGGCGCGGCATGCCTCGTTCGCCTTCCAGCGAAGCGATAAGCGCGGTTTCCTCTCCGCACACAAAGGCGCCGGCGCCTCGGCTTATTTTCAAATCAAAGTGAAAGTTCAGGCCGCCGGCGTCCGTACCTAGGAAGCCCCGGCTGTAAGCCTGGTCTATGGCTTTCTCCAGACGCTTTACGGCCAGCGGGTATTCCGCGCGCACGTACACGACGCCTTCCGACGCGCCTATGGCGTAGGCGCAGATTATCATGCCCTCTATAAGCGCGTGGGGGTCGCCCTCTATAATTGCCCTGTCCATGAAGGCGCCCGGGTCACCTTCGTCGGCGTTGCAGATAACGTATTTTTGGGGGCCGGGCGAACGCAGCTCGCCCCTGCAGGAGGCGTCGCGGGCCGCACGCCACTTGAACCAGGTTGGGAAGCCCGCGCCGCCGCGGCCCGCCAGGCCGGAGGTTTTTATTTCGGCTATAACCTCGTCAGGTGTCCTGACTGCTAGACTTTTAAGCGCTTCGTAGCCTCTGTTTTCAATGTACTGGTCTATATCGTTGGGGTCGATATTGCCGCAGTTAGCCAGGGCGATGCGTACCTGGCGCTTTAAGACGGCACGGTCCTCGGCGGCCAGCGCGTACTTCGCCGCGCCGTTCGGCTCGCCCGCGGCGTATTTGGCTATTTCCAAAGCCGCAGCCGCGTCTATTTTTACAAATGTCGCCCGGCTGCCCTGGGTCGGTTGGTTGGGGTCGTCATGGATTACATCCACTATGGGTTCCAGATAACACATGCCTATACAGCCCACTTCCACCAGCCGCGCGTTTACGCCCCTCTCCTTAAGGGCCGCGGCCAGCGCGTCCGTCACCTGATCCGCACCGGCGGATATTCCGCAGCTGCCCTTGCCTATAAGTATTTTCATGGTTTTTGCTCCTTTGGGGACGGAACTTCCGGTAGAGTGCCGCGTACGGCGCGTAAAACCGCACGGGCTTTCTCCGGCGTCAGACTGCCGTAGGTTTCCCCGTTTATCATCATTACGGGCGACAGGCTACAGCATCCCAGACACGCCACCTCGTTAAGAGTAAACAGGCCGTCCGCCGTTGTGCCCTCTGTTATGCCCAGTTCATCCGCCACGGCGGCGCTTATGCCTTCAGCGCCGTTTACATGGCACGCCGTGCCCTTGCACAGCATAATTACATATTTGCCTGCTGGCTGCAGGCGGAACTGGGTATAAAACGTGGCGACGCCCATTATCTTGGCAAACTTGGTTCCGGTGGCTTCCGATATGTGCCGCAGCACATCCTGGGGCAGCCAGCCATAGATTTCCTGCGCCCGCTGCAATACCGATATAAGGCTCGCGCCGCCCGCCTTATATTCTTCCAGCGCCGGGGCAAGCGGCAGGGGCGAACTGCGTTCGCCAGGCCCAGGAGGAGACATGTCTCTGCGGGCGCTGCCGCGTATATCCCCGTTGCAGGGGTGAACTGTGTCCTCCCGTTGTAGAGTATCGTTCATATGCCATCACCTTCTGTAGTATTCTTTATCATTTATTCATCACAGTCACCATTCGAATTATATTTAATGATTCTTATTCGCATTCAGTGTGTTTTTTATTAAACCATACTTAGCGCTATGATACAATGGAAATTAATATTGTGCCGCAAATTTTTCTTACATTCTTCGTTTGAAGGTAATGTAATTAAAGAGCAAGCGAATACGCGGCATGGCTGACATAAGTCGCAGGATAAAATCAAAATTGTAGTGGGGTATGAGGATGCTTGCAAAGAAATGTGCCCTTTGCGTTATCGGACAAAGGACGCAAAAAAGAGCCGCGTATAACGCGGCCCCCACGGGCTACCCACCCGTCCAACCTAGTGGTGTATCCGTTTATAAATCATAGTAGGGATGGACCAACGGACAAATCACCGTAACGGACAAATCACCGCAACGGACAACCCACCGCAACGGACAACCCACCGCAACGGACAACCCACCGCAATGGACAACCCACCGTTAGGGTTCGCCCGCGGCTCCGCGGTATTAGCGGTTAAACCTATCGGCCAAAAACATTTATTTCTCCTTTAAAATATTGCTGGAGACACCACTAGTGGTGTATCCGCTTAAAAATCATAGCA
>JAISYE010000125.1 GCA_031297485.1 Clostridiales bacterium | reverse complement strand
CGGCGGGGTTATCACACTGGATAAGGACTGGTTCGGCGAGGTGCGCGCGGAGGCCGGGGTTTCGGCGGATAAAATGACGGACAATAGGGCGTTACTCATAAATTACCGTGAGGCTAATGAAAAAGGCCGGATGGTGGAGTACAAGCCTTACAGATTCCGAGGCCAGAGTGTGACGCTGGTAAACGCGGAGGGCGCGGAGACAGAATTAAAACTGGCGGGAGAAATAACGGCGCCGCCCGCGTCCCTTTTGGCAGCCGCCCAGTCCGCCGGCCTGTACGAGGACATGGTTCTGGTGGTTTCACCAGAGGCGTTCAATCGGCTGGCAAAAGGAAATGAAATCTCGGCGGCTTGGTTCGCGCTGACCGCTAATGCGGAAGCCCTTGCAGAAGTCTGGCGGGATATAGACGGGCTGGAAGTGATAAATATAAGCGAGGCCATGTCAGTGACAAGGAACATCAACGCGCTTATAATGCTGTTTATCTACGGCTTTATCGGGATGCTGTCGCTTATCGGCGTAACCAGCGTGATCGGGGCTATTTCCACAAATATCAGCCTGCGCGTCCAGGAGTTCGCCCTGCTTGCCGCTGTGGGCATGACCCCGCGGGGCCGCAGGCGTATGCTTAACCTGGAGAGCCTGTTTTACGGCGTAAAGGCGTTATGTATAGGCGTTCCCGTGGGGCTGGCGGTGTCGTACCTGATGTACATGCTGTTAAGCGCGAAATTCGGGTTCGCGTATACTGTCCCCTGGTTCAGTATTCTGGTAAGCATCGCGGCGGTGTTCGCGATAGTTTTCGCCACCATGCGCTATGCCGGGGCGAAAGTCGGCAGCGCCAGCATAGTCGAAAGTATGCGCAATATGAATATATAGCAGGGGCGGGGTCAGCCCTCCCGATATTGCGTGTATCGCGGGGCGAGCCCGCCCAGAGCAGAAGGAAATTGAAATGAACGAAGAAATACAAGTCAGCGGCCCCCGCCGCCAGTTGTCAAGGACTTTTTACTCAACCTATTTATGGTGATTGCTTATAAGAATTGTAACTTTTCGTCTCATTGGTTGCATTTGTGAACGGATTGTTGTATAGTGGTTAGCGAAAGAGGGGATTTAGATGGCTAAGACTGCAAGCCTAAATATTAGGACGTGTTTGAAAACTAAATTCCAGCGCGAAGCGTCGAGCAAGCTCGACTATCATTGCAGCGGTTTCATTAGAAATTTCGCGCCCTAAGGAATTTTCCAATACGCCTTAGGATATAAAATGTTGTCCGCTCCCCGGTACGCGGCTTATAAACGGCCGGAATAAAAATAACGCTGAATAGAAAGGCTCTGTCTGGTTATGGATGGGGCCTTATTTTTTAGAGGGAAGTTTTAGCAATAACTAAACGAGGCGTGAGAATTGTTTTTCCTGACGTACAGGCGATTTGTTCAGCTCTTTTATACAAGCACAAGGGGCGCAATTTTAAAATAAAACACCCAAGGAGGTACATTTAACATGAGCAAAATAAAAATACTGTGCGTATTTGGCACCCGCCCAGAGGCGGCGAAGATGGCTCCGGTGATACAGGAATTAAATAAAGAGGAGAACCGGCGGCACGCGGAGACACAGGTATGCGTAACGGCACAGCATAGGGAAATGCTGGACCAAGTGCTGGACATTTTCAAGATAAAGCCGGATTACGACTTAAATATAATGAAGGCGGGCCAGACCCTTTCGGACATAACAACAAACGTGCTCGCGGGACTGGGGCCCGTGCTGGAGGAAGCCCGGCCGGACCTGGTGCTGGTGCACGGCGATACAACCACATCCTTTGCTGCGGCGCTGACCGCCTTTTATAATAAAATACCCTGTGGCCATGTGGAAGCTGGTCTGCGGTCCTTCGACAAATATCAGCCCTTCCCGGAGGAAATAAACCGTAAACTTACCGGCGTCCTGGCAGACCTGCACTTCTCGCCTACCCCGCAGGCCAAAGATAACCTGCTGCGCGAAAACGTGGACCCGTCCAAGATTTTCGTAACCGGCAACACAGCCCTGGACTGCTTCGCTACCACCATATACGGCGGGCCGGGCGCCGGCTGCGGGGCCGGAGCCTCCGGCGGGGCCGGGCGCCGGCTGCGGGCCGGAGCCTCCGGCGAATATAGATATCATTGCGAAAAATTAAACAGCATAGATTTTACAAATACCAGAGTTATCCTTATGACAGCCCATCGCCGGGAAAACCTAGGGGCGCCCCTTGTAAATATCTGCCGCGCGGTCCGCCGGCTGGCCGCCCGGTACAAGGACACACTGTTCGTGTACCCGGTGCATTTTAACCGGCTGGTGCGCGACACCGCCCGCAAGGAGCTTGAGGGCGCCGCGCGGGTTGTGCTTACAGACCCTCTTGACCTTTGCGATATGCATAATTTGATGAATAAATCGTTCCTTGTCCTGACAGATTCGGGCGGCTTGCAGGAGGAGGCGCCGGGCCTGCGCAAGCCGGTCATAGTGCTGCGTAACGTGACGGAACGCCCGGAAGGTCTTTCGGCCGGCACGCTGAAACTGGCGGGCACCGAGGAGTCCGTTGTGTTTGAAACCGCCGCCCGCTTGCTGGACGACCCGGCGGAATACAACCGTATGGCCTCCGCCAAAAACCCTTACGGAGACGGCCGCGCCTCTATACGGATTGCCGGCGTAATTTTGCGTTATTTTGACATTAAAGAAACTTTACCAGAAGAATTTTGTTGAATTTTTTTGGCCCGAAAAAAGACCCGGAGACGCCGCAAAACTAGCCGCTGTGCCGATTGCGGCCTATAATCATAAGATATGGCCCGCACGTTACAATCCATTGACGCGGACAAAAAGGAAATGTATAATGACTCAATAGACATTGGGAGGGTGTACCGCGCCTGATGGGTTCGCCCCATAAACGCGAACTTAAGAAAAAAATAATCCCTTTTCTAAAAAAAGGCTGCGCCTGCATCAAAAAAGCGTTGCGTAGAGCAAGCTCGACTATCGCACTCGCCGCCCTTAAGAAGGGGTCTGCGTCGAGCAAGCTCGACTATCGGGGATGAAGTCCCCAGCGGGGTTTGGGGCCAACGAACAAACCGTCGTTAGGCCCCATAAACGCGAACTTAAGAAAAAACAAATAATCCCTTTTCTAAAAAAGGCTGCACCTGCATCAAAAAGCGCTGCGTAGAGCAAACTCGACTATCGCACTCGCCGCCCTTAAGAAGGGGTCTGCGTCGAGCAAGCTCGACTATCGGGGATGAAATCCCCAGCGGGGTTAGGGGCAGAGCCCCAAGGTCTTAATTTTTTGACCTTCCCCAACCATAAAGTTCGAGCCAATGGGGCGAAG
>JAISYE010000124.1 GCA_031297485.1 Clostridiales bacterium | reverse complement strand
ACACGAAAACATCTGCGTCGGGCTTCGCCCGACTATCTCTAAAAATCTTTCAGTGTTTTCGTGTGTGAGCAACCAACAACCGGCGTGAAAAGTGCATTTCTTTTCGCGCCTTAGTATATTTTTTAAAAGGAGTTTTATCATGAATATATTAGTAGTTGGCGGAGGCGGGCGAGAGCACGCCATAGCGTGGAAACTGGCGCAAGAGGGCGCGGGGCGGATATGGTGCGCGCCGGGCAACGCGGGCACGGCGCGGCTGGCGCGAAGGGTGGATATAAAGGCAACGGAGATAGAGCGGCTGGCGGAATTCGCGCGGCAAAACGCTATAGACCTGACAGTAGTTGGCATGGACGACCCGCTGATGCTGGGCGTCTGCGACCTGTTTGAACAGCGGGGGCTTAGAATATTCGGCCCGCGTAAGGCGGCGGCGCTTATAGAGGGCAGTAAGGTCTTCGCGAAAAACTTGATGAGTAAATATAATATCCCCACCGCCGGCTACAAGGTCCTCCAGGACCCATCCTCTGCCAGGGAATACCTGCGGGACGCCGGCTATCCGGTTGTGTTGAAGGCGGACGGCCTCGCGGCGGGTAAGGGCGTGCTGATTTGCCAAGACTACCTTGAGGCTGATAAGGCTGTACGTGACCTAATGGAACTTAAAAAATTCGGCGGCGCGGGGGCCTCGGTTGTGGCGGAGGAATTCTTAACAGGCCGGGAGGTAAGCGTGCTGGCCTTTTGCGACGGAAAGACCGTCGCGCCCATGCTCTCCGCTCGGGACTTTAAGCGCGCGCGGGACGGCGGCCAGGGGCTTAACACCGGCGGTATGGGCTGCATTGCGCCCTGCGAATATTATACGCCGGAAATCCATGAGTATTGCGTAAAAAGAATCTATGAGCCCACAGCAGCGGCCCTTAATAAGGAAGGAATTAAATTTGTGGGCGTGCTCTACTTTGGTTTGATGCTCACAGCCAGTCAGCCCTATGTACTGGAGTATAACGCCCGTTTCGGCGACCCTGAGGCCCAGGTTGTGCTGCCCATGCTTAAATCCAATTTGTTGGATATTTTTCAGGCGTGCCTGGATGGTACTTTAGATAAGGTAAATATAGAGTGGCGGGACGGAGCCGCGGTCTGCGTTGTGGCGGCTTCCGACGGCTACCCTGAAGCGTTTGAGACAGGCTTCGAAATTAAGAATATCACTCCGGACAGCGAAACTGCCGTAACATTCCATGCGGGCACAACGGCCCGTGACGGACGCCTGGTTACAAGCGGAGGCCGGGTTCTGGGCGTCACGGGCTTGGGCGCGGACCTTGAGACAGCGCGCGCCCGGGCCTATGCGGTGGTGAACAAGGTGGACTTTGCCAATAAATACTTTAGGAGTGATATTATTTGAGCCATAGTTCCAGCATCAAGAGACTGTATGTTGAAAAGAAGCCGGAATTCGCCATTGAAGCGGATAAGCTGCTCGCGGACCTGAATGAGAATATCGTAAATAACACTATAACCTCTCTTAGAATTTTAAACCGCTATGACGTTGAAAATATTTCTGAAGCAGACTATAGCATGGCAAAAAAATATATTTTCGCCGAAGCCACGGATATGGTGTATGACGGGGATTTTCCCCGCGGCCCTGACGAACGGTCGCTGGCTGTGGAGTACCTGCCGGGCCAGTACAATCAGCGGGCGGATTCCGCCGGCCAATGCCTGCGGATTTTGACAGGCGGCGACGGCGGGCAGGCGGGAGACGGCTTTCCGGAAGCGCTTGTGGCAACGGCCAAGGTCTATGTTTTAAAAGGCGGGTTTCCTTCTATGGCGGGCGGATGGGAAGATGTTTTCCGGCGCGTAAAGGATTACCTGATTAATCCTGTGGATACGCGCCCCGCTTCCGAAACCCTGCCCGATACCCTCTCCCTGCCAGCGGAGCCCCCTGCGGACGTGGAAATACTCCGGGGCTTCACGGAACTCTCTGACGCCGAGCTGGACAATTTCCGCGCGGAAAAGTCACTGGCAATGTCGCTGGAAGATTTACGGCTGATACGCGGTTATTTCACCGGCTGCCAGCGTCAGCCCACCATTACGGAAATCCGGGTTTTGGACACCTATTGGTCGGACCATTGCAGGCACACCACCTTTTTCACAGAAATAGAAAACGTGACAATAGACGAAAACGCCTACTCCGCGCCTATAAAGGCGGCTTACGATTTATACCGGGCGGGCGGCGCGGCCGTGAGCTTGATGGACATCGCCACCAAGGCGATGAAGGAGATAAAGACCGCCGGCGGTCTGGCGGACCTGGACGAGTCGCCGGAGATTAACGCCTGCTCCATAAATGTCAGTGTGGATGTTGGCCCGGTGGCCGAAGATTGGCTGGTTATGTTCAAAAACGAGACCCACAACCACCCCACGGAAATTGAGCCCTTCGGCGGCGCGGCCACGTGTCTGGGGGGCGCCATACGGGACCCATTGTCAGGCCGTACCTATGTGTACCAAGCCGCGCGGCTGACCGGCAGCGGCGACCCTAGGCGGGCGTTGCGGGAGACCCTGCCGGGCAAGCTGCCCCAGAAGAAAATCACCTTGGACGCGGCCCAGGGCTTCAGTTCTTATGGCAACCAGGTCGGGCTTGCCACAGGCATAGTGGAAGAAATATACGACGAAGGCTTTGTGGCCAAGCGTATGGAAATCGGCGCGGTGGTGGGCGCGGCGCCCAAAGCCAACGTAGTGCGGGCCGAACCCCGCGAGGGCGACCGCGTTATCCTGCTGGGCGGCAGAACCGGGCGCGACGGCTGCGGGGGAGCGACCGGCTCGTCGAAAGAGCACAACGAAAGTTCGCTGGCACAATGCGGCGCCGAAGTGCAGAAAGGCAACCCGGTAACAGAGCGGAAAATTCAGCGGCTTTTCCGGAACAGGGAAGCGGCCCTGCTGATAAAGCGCTGCAACGACTTTGGCGCGGGCGGGGTATGCGTGGCGGTGGGAGAGTTAGCGGACGGGCTGGATATAGATTTGGACCTTGTTCCGAAGAAGTACGAGGGTTTGAACGGTACAGAGCTGGCTATATCGGAATCCCAGGAACGCATGGCTGTGGTGGTTTCGCGCGAAAACGCCGAGCGCTTTACAGCCTTATGCCATGAGGAAAATCTGGAAGCAACGGTTATAGCGGATATTACAAGCTCCGGCCCCACCGGAAGCCCCGGTCCCACCGGAAGCTCCGGTCCCACCGGAAGCTCCGGTCCCACCGGAAGCTCCGGTCCCACCGGAAGCTCCGGTCCCACCGGAAGCTCCGGTCCCAGGCGCCCTGACGTTAAGCCGGCTTTACGCATGAGCTGGCGTGGGCAGCGCATTGTGGATATTTCACGGGAATTTTTGAACACTAATGGAGCCCGGCGGCGGACACGCGCCCATG
>JAISYE010000123.1 GCA_031297485.1 Clostridiales bacterium | reverse complement strand
ATTACAGGACAAAATAAATGGCATAATCAATTGTTGTACAGGAAAGTCTGTATCACTCGCTGAACAAGTAGAGAGTTATATCAAAGAACATGAATTTAAGATAAAACTTAATTATGGTGCGTTTCCTGACCGTCCGTATGATAGTCCAGGTGTGTGGGGAGATAATAAGAAAATTTCAGAGGTAATGGGTGTAAATGCATGAAAAAAGATGTCATAGGGAATATCCTAATTAACTGTGAATATGCAACTGAAAATAGTTACGCTAATATTAACGAAGCGGAACGTATAGCTGTTGACTTTTTAAAATTTTCACAGAACTTATCGGTCAGCGGCAAGCGCGATGAAACCCTCAATACGTTGATAGCTAATGACAAAAAAGAGGTTTTGTATCATTTGTCGCCGCGGCGTAAATATTTGATTGATGCACTTCCAAGTTCAGATAAACCGGTAAAAGTACTTGAACTTGGGTCTGGTACTGGCGCTGTTACCGAAGGAATTGTTTCGAGATTTCCAAACGCCACAGTAACCTGTGTTGAAATGTCAAAAGCGCTTTCGCTCGGTAATGCTTACCGAAACCGAAATGCAAACGTTGAAATTTATATAGGTAAGTTTAATGATATAAGCCTACAATTACCTAAATTTGACATGATAATAGTTCCGATTGTTGATTATTATCGCGAACTTGGACTTGTTCAGTTTATCGGCGGTATACGTAAATTGCTGACGATTGACGGCACATTATATCTTGCTGCCGACAGTAATGTGTGTGGGTACAACCGTATTGAATTAGGCGCTGCTCTTACGAAAAGCGGCTTTGTATCTGCGTTCTTTTATTACCCGAAGCCAGATATCAAATACCCAATTGAAATATACTCTGACCGCCACTTACCAGTTACAGTTGATAATACCACTTTTTTTTTCGTGGAGTGTGCTATGTCTGCTAGGTCTGTACAAAGCAATGTTGATTTCATCAAAATATCAGATAGCCGTTCACCGAAATTTGCCGTTAAAACTTTTATTGCTGGTGGAAAAGTTATTAAAGAAGCGCTGTTTCAAGAGGGCAAATCACATTTGCGCAGTATTGCTGATAATTACGAAAAGTTACGGAAGCATTATCCGCTCTGGCATATAAGCAAAATGTGGATGGATACAGGCAAACTCATCGCAGAGTTCGTCGCCCATACGCATACTTTGCTTGACGATTATAGAGAAGCCTACGATAAGTGGGACGAAGAGGCATTCTGGAAAGTCTTTGACCGGCACTGTGAAATTGCCGGATTAAATTCGAAATCTTCAAACTTTAAGAGTACGGCAAAATTTCGAGATGTATTTGGCAGAGATGCGGAATTTCGTGGCGAATCCGCAGTTAGTTTTGTAGATTTTGAAGCTACTCCGGAAAATATCCTGTTCAATAGTGATGACATTACGCCGATCATCATTGATTACGAATATGTGTTCGATTTTCCTGTTCCAGTTAATCTTGTTAAGTGGCATTTCTACAGCGTGTTAGCTAATCACTCGCTGCTCGGATTGGCAAGGTTAATCAGTAAAGAAGATTTTGCTGAACGATTAGCTATTGGGGATTTGCACTCATATTTGCTCGCATATAACAAGAGTTTTCTTCGACGTATGACGCCTTTGTTCTATAATTTGAGGTTGATTCATTTGCGTTATAACCTTGATAATGCGTCAATTCCTGAAAAAAACGCTATAGCAAAACAACGCGAGCAGATATTTGGTAAAGGGAAAAAGCCTTTTGATAAGTGGATGATGCTGAATACTGACATTAAAAACCAGAAAATAATCCGCCGTTACAACAATGTCCTGCCTGATAATCCTAAGAGAGCCGCGATTTACTTTTTCTACGACAAAGACGGCATAGTTGATGATTATATTCCATATATGATTCAGAAACTTTGGGAAAATGTAAATTTTATCTTTTTCATAGTTAATGGCAAACTGACACCCGCTGGACGACAGATTATAACTCCGCTTGTTGATGAGTTGTATGTACGCGAAAATGAGGGGTTTGATGTCTGGGCATACAAAGAGGCTATTGAAATTATTGGTTGGGATAAACTTGCCGACTACGATGAGCTTGTTATGATAAATCATACTTGTTTCGGACCGCTGTACCCATTCAGAGAGTGCTTTGATTGGGCGGCAAAACGTGATTTGGATTTTTGGGGTCTTACAAAACATCACGAAAATCGCAATATTTCTTGGAAGAAAGTATTTCCTAATTCAAATCCAAAGTATGACTATGTCACAGAGCGCATACAAAGCTATTTCTTAGTGGTTCGGCAGCCACTGCTTTCGAGTTGTGAGTATCGTAAGATGTGGGATGAGATGCCGAGTATAAATTCAATCGTCGAGAGTATTTTTTATTACGAGAATAACTTCACTGAAGATTTTTGCCGTATGGGGTATATCGGTGAAACATACTGCGATACAAGCGATCTCATTGGAATTACTTACGACCCTAAAGAGGATTATGCGCGAGAACTGATAGAAAATCGTCGTCTGCCGCTTGTTAAACGTAAACTTTTTTGGCGCGATTATAGGAAGGCGCTGAATACTACTTTCGGAGAACCCGCAATTGAGGTATACGAGTATATTGAAAAGTTAACAAATTATGATACGAGGATGATTTGGCAGAATCTATTGCGTTGTTATAATATGTATGACCTCAAGTTTGGGTTACACCTAACTCGAATATTGCCTCGTGACCACAAAATGCCATATGTTCGTAAAAAAGAGTATAAAGTTCTGCTTGTGTTCCATGTCGATTATGACGGTTTTATACCTAACGCTATTTGCTACGCAAACAATATGCCAGACCAATATGACATTCTATTTACTGTAATCGGCGACGAAACTTATAAGCGACTAAAAGAACAAAGCGCCACACTGCCAATAACGAATAACTATGAAATTATGCAAATGGAGAATCACGGGCACGAGGTATCCTCACTGCTTGTAACTGCTGCTCCGTATGTATTTGGCTATGACCTCGTATTTTTTTTACATGACAAAAAGGCTAAACAAATGGGAACAATTTTGCTTGGTAGTAGTTGGCAAAAAAAGTGTTTCGAAAATCTTCTATCAAATGAAACTTATATAGAAAATGTCATAAATCTCTTTGATAGGGAATCAGACCTTGGTATGGCGTTTCCGCCGGGACCTTATCGCCCCTTTGGATTGTGGAGTTTAATATTAGATGGCGAATGGAGAAATAGTTGGAATGCAACCAAGAAAATATTAGAAGATTTTAAAATAACTGTCGATTATACAAAAAAGAAGCAACCAGTTGCACCGCTCGGAAATATGTTTGTTTTTCGTCCGGAGTCACTGAAACTGCTTTTAAATGGCAAAAACAAAAAAGGTTGGTTATACTCTGACTTTCCCGAAGAACCTAATAAGTATGACGATACAATATTCCATGGTATAGAACAAGCTTATCCATACTTTGTACAACAAGCCGGATACTATGTTGCGTGGCTTTTAAATGATAAGTGGTACCAAATTGAACTTGATAATTTTTATTTCGGTTGGAGTATTGCCACTTTAGAAAAACGGAAATTGTCCTTAAAGGAATCGTCACAAAATGTAAGCGGATTTTTTAAGCATTTTTTGCAATCTCTTATCAGCAGTCCCCAAACACACTCAGTGGGTATGTGGCTTTGGAAAACATATCGTAGAATTTTCTCAAAGAAACATAAAGTGTAGTTAGGGCCTGTTTGAAAACTAGATTCCAGCGCAAAATTGGAGCGTTTTTACTTGAAATTTTGCATTTTAAGGAGTTTTCAAACACGCCCTATAATGTGTCTGAAACAGGATTTCGGCGCGAAATTAAAGGGTTTTATCTAAAATTTCGCGCTCCAAGGAATTTTAAAACACGCCTTAGTGAGAGGAATGTTAAAGCTATGTTATTAATTGGCAGGCCACGTAGGGCGGCAATATATTTCTTCTATGACAAAGACGGAGTGGTTGATAACTATATATCATATCAACTAAGCGATTTGCGAAGAAATGTTGATTATCTCCTATTTGTAGTTAATGGAAGACTAACTCGTCAGAGTCGCGAGAATATCAATTCATACGTTGACGACCTTATTATTCGCGAAAATGTCGAATTTGACGTCGGAGCATATAAAGCGGGCATTAAATTTATTGGCTGGGATAATCTACACAAATATGATGAATTTGTAATGATGAATTATACTTGTTTCGGTCCCGTATATCCTTTCAAAGAAGCATTTGACTGGGCTGCAAGTGAGGATTTAGATTTTTGGAGTCTAATAAAATACGGGGACAATTATTATACTGATTTCAAGAAAACGGAGCATGGATATATTCTGGGATATATCCAATCATCATTTATTGTTGTTAGAGCTTCATTGTTGAGAAGTCTAGAGTTTAGACAATTTTGGGAACATCTGCCACCTATTAATGCATATGAGGATAGTGCTACCCATTATGAAAGGTTATTTGTGCAACGATTTATTAATAAAGGATTTAAACAATTAGTCTATATAAACCCAGACTATCTCCATGATGTTCAAGAATATTCACTAATGTCTTATAGTAAAGATTTATTCAATAAATTTCGATGTCCCGTTTTTAAGTGGAGTAATTTTAGTACTCAATATAAATTCGATACTTTTGGTGAGCATAGTTTTGAGTTATTAGAATTTCTTAAAACACAAACAGATTATGACACAGATTTGGTTTGGCAGAGTATTATACGAAAAGATAATTTATTTGATATGCATTTTCAAAACCATCTTAACCGTATTCTGCCAAAAGATTATAGTATACTCGACAAGCCTGACCGTGCACGTAAAGTGCTTCTTGTTATGCATATCTATTATCAAGACCAAATACCAATTATTCTGAAATATTGCACTCACTTGCCTGAATATGTCGATGTTTTATTCACAACAGCCGACAATGCTAAGAAACAAATCATTGCACAATTTGCAGTAAAAGTGGGACTATTGAATAGGTATGAAGTAAAACTGATAGAAAATCGTGGTCGTGATGTATCATCTATTCTTGTCGGAGCGGCGGACAGAGTATTCGATTACGACATCGTATTCGCAATGCATGACAAAAAATCTGAACATTACGAACCTTATTCTATAGGATTGAGTTGGCAGCATAAAAATTTTGAAAATTTGTTGGGCAGTCGCGAGTATATTGAGAACATTATCACCCTGTTTGATGAGGAACCTCGTATGGGCATGGCATTCCCTCCTCCGCCTTATGGTATACAAATATTTGAAAAATTAATTGGAGCGGAATGGACGACTGCTTTTAATGCAACTGCAAAAGTATTAATGGATTTTAAAATTAAAGTTTCATATTCTGTCGATAAACAACCTATTGCACCTCTTGGCACTGAGTTTGTATTCCGCCCCTTGGCGTTGAAAAAACTATTTGCCGGGCAAAATGGTAACGGTTGGTCTTATGAAGACTTCCCTAAAGAACCAAACCATGCAGATGGAACTCTCTTACACGGGATAGAGAGAGCATACACCTATTTTGCACAAGATGCGGGTTACTACCCTGTATGGGTAATCAATGACCATTGGGCAGCAATAGAACTTGATAATTATTATCAAGGCTGGCGGTTGGCTAAGTGGCGGAACTGGCAACTAAAACAAAAGCAAAACAAGCCGGTAAAGCCCAGCCATGCTAAGCGTTTCCTGCAAAAGCTAATAAACACCCGCGCTACTCACTGGATCGGTATGACGCTGTGGGGTTTATACCGAACAATTTTTCCGAAAAGCAGGCGAAAATAAAAATGATAAAGGGCGTGTTTCATATTTGGGCTTAATCAGTAGCCATATTTATTTCCAAATGCGTCAGGAAAGTCTATATTTATTAGAAATTCAGCTGTGATGGAAAAATGTGTGTCTACAACCTTTGAAACACGCCCAATTAAGGCGTGTTTCATATTTGGGGTTAGCCAGTAGGCACATTTATTTTCAAATCTATCAGAAAAGTCTGTACTTTTGCAGAAATTTAGCTGCGATGGAAAAGTATGCGTCTGCAACTTTTGAAGCACGCCACAATTAAGGGTGATAATAATGGTATTTTCCAGCATAATATTCCTTTTTGCGTTTCTGCCAATTTCCCTCGTTGGCTACTATTTGTGCCGCAGGAAGGCGAGGAATGTCTTTCTGCTAATAATTTCAATATTCTTCTATGCTTGGGGTGAACCTAAGTTTGTATTTATTATGCTTGGTTCATTGCTTGTCAACTGGTTCTTCGGACTAATGGCAGGAGCGCTGCAGGGCAAGTTAGAGGGCAAGGTTGTAATCGGCGCAACAATACTATTTAATGTAAGCATTTTCTTTCTCTATAAATATTTGGGATTTACAATTCGTAATATTGAAAGCCTTTTTGGCGTCACATTAAACATTCCTAAATTTGTGTTGCCAATTGGTATTAGTTTCTACACATTTCAGGCAATGTCTTATGTCTTCGATTGCTACCGCGGCCGTGGACAAGCACAGAAGAATCCGTTAAATACCGCCCTGTATGTAACGATGTTTCCGCAGCTTATTGCCGGTCCTATTGTCCGTTATGAAACAGTTGCGGAAGAAATAAATCACCGGCAATTTGCGCTTGACGACTTTGCGCTTGGGGTGAAGCGCTTTATATATGGATTGTCTAAGAAAGTGTTAATTGCCAATGTTCTTGCTGTTACCGCAGACGCGTTTTTCAACCAGCCAAACTACTCGCGTATTAGTATGCTAGGAGCGTGGCTTGGTGTGATTGCATACGCATTGCAGATATACTTTGATTTTTCCGGATACTCGGATATGGCGATTGGTCTCGGGCTGATGTTCGGTTTCCATTTTGATGAGAACTTCAATTATCCATACGCCGCAAGCAGTATTACCGATTTTTGGCGCAGGTGGCACATTTCGCTGTCAAGTTGGTTCCGCGACTATGTGTACTTTCCGCTTGGCGGTTCGAGAGTTGATACCAAACTGCATCTTGTTTTCAACTTATTTGTGGTTTGGATGCTTACGGGCATTTGGCACGGCGCGAGTTGGAACTTTGTATTCTGGGGGTTCTTCTACTTTGTGTTACTCACGTTCGAGAAATTGCTAAATATCCCCCAATGGCTTTTAACACACAGAATTTCGGCAGTTCTGTATCGAATATTTACGCTTATTATGGTAATATTCGGTTGGGTGTTCTTTCGAGCTCCGGGGTTTAAGATGGGTGTGGCATATTTACGCAGAATGTTCAGTTTCAACGGAGATTTCGGCTTTGAGGGATTGCTCGCAAACGATGCCGCGCTAATGATTGTAATTGGATCGGCACTATCGGCACCAATCGCGATATGGATTTCTAAAAGCAAACTTGGTCAGAGCAAACCTGCGTTATTTTTTCAGGCGCTCGCTATTCCAGTTCTGCTGATTTTGTGCATATCTCAACTCGCAGTGAGCAACTATAATCCGTTTATCTACTTCAACTTTTAGGAGCAAAATTATGAAAAAATATTTGAACGCTACCCGTATTTCTATGTTGTTAGCATTGGCAATAATTGGAGTGTTTAGCGTTGTAAATGCCGGACAGATAAAATCTGCGCTCTTTGAACAATTAACTACTATAACTTTTGACACTGCCAAACAGCAACTTGATATTGCTGAAACACAAATAGTAGAAAATTTGTATCACAGAACAACATTGCTGGACATTAACGGGCTGTTTATGCTTGCCATGAATAAGCGGATAATTGGTAATATGGAGTATTACAAAGATAGCAATAATGTAGTACATCGATTAGAAAGCACCCCCCCCCCCCCATTCCAAATCAATCCATTTCGCTTAATAACTTGCTAAAAGCCAAAAATATCCCATTAGTTCTCGTTGAACCGCCAACAAAATTAGATATTACAAATATTCCTGCTATTCCTCTTTATGACAGATATGACCCGCAACTCTTTGCCAAGTTAACACAGGATGAGAATATTCACGGCTTAAAAATCAACGAAAGAGTGTCTCTGTCAGAGCGTGCGCAATTCAAGACTGACGTGCATGTGTCCACATCATTTGAGTTTAGAATCGCGGAACTGATAGCCAGCCAACTGACTTCACTAGGTATAGAGAATGATGAGCACATCTATGATATTTCGCGATATGATGTAAAATCCTATGACTTTATTGGGAATACATCGCGCAGTGTCGGTCGCTATTATCAGGGCTTGGATGTGTTTAAAGAGTACATTCCGCAGTTTGAAACAGATTTGACTCTTTGGAGTCCCGGAAAGGCCCTACTGAAACAGGGCGCGTATACCAAAACAATGATGAACGGTTATACAAATAAGCCCACTGATGAGTTTACGTACTATATAACCAATTACTTACAGTATCCAATGCCGTATTACACGATTGATAACAATCTTTGCGGTAATGGCAGCCGTATTTTGTATATAATGGACTCTATGAATATGCGGGCAATTACGTTCCTTGCGCTTGGAGTGAAGCATATCACCGTAATAGACACTCGCCAGGCTGATTCGCGCGAGTATCTTATGCTGGCGCTAGAAAACAACAGTTATGACGCTGTGGTTGTCGGAATGTCATACAATGCGATGCGTACAATTAATGTTTCGCCAATTTTAGAGTCCGAACTTCCGAATAATCTTATCTTCAGCACCGGCATGTGGATTGACACAATAAATGGTGAGTGGCAAGATGGGGTGCAGCCAGCAATTAATGCCTCGGGCCACAATACTGTGACACTGTCGGGTTGGGCGTTGGATTCTAACACAAACACACCGCTGACCGCGCTTTTTATACGAGCCGGCGATAAATTTATAAAGTGCGCTTACGGTCTCGAACATCAAGGCACCGCTGTTACATTCGGCGAAAATCTACGTTATGCAGGATTTGATGTGGCGATACCGGCAAAATTGCTCGACAATATGGACGAAATAGAGTTTATACAGATTACGTCGGGGGGAAACGCAAAGTATGCACCTGTTAGGTATAATATATTTTAATCCATATCTGGGTAAGGAATGGCGAACGACATTAAACGCCAAACTTTTTCACAGGAAATTGCGAACGCTTCAAAGCATTCGTCGAGCAAGCTCGACTATCTCCGAAAAAGTTTGGCAACTTATACTTTCGTCCTTCCTTAGCTTCCTATCATGATTACGGTATTTATGCCTATTGACAATCCCTCTGAAATGTAATAATATAATTTCATTCCACATTTGAGTGGGACCCAGATGAATACATGCCTAATGCTTTGCGCATCTTATATGCCAGGCGAATTCTGGATCCCACTTGAGTTTTGAAAGAACCATAACAAAACATACCGGTTACACATTAGTTCGCGTTAGTACGCGGGTGTGGTTCAATGGCAGAACGTCGGCTTCCCAAGCCGAAAGCGTGGGTTCGATTCCCATCATCCGCTGTGTTTTTATTTTTCTATATATTTATACTTGTTATCAAAATAATAAGAGGTGTTTTCATGTTTAACAGTCAAATTCTGCTGCTGGACAGTAGTATAGTTATCACAGGCACAGGCGGGGAGACGGCCGCGGAGGCCGCCGCCGCGGAAACCTCCACGGGCACGGAAACCGGAACGGTTGCTGCTGCGCCGTCGCAGCCGGAGGGTCTTTTCGGCGCCGGCGCCATGTTGCCTACAATTCTTATTTACGGCGCGCTTATAGCGGCGCTCTACTTTTTTATGATTCGTCCGCAGCGCAAACGCGAAAAGGAAATGAAGGCAATGCAAGCGTCTATTGGCATTGGCGACAATGTGCTCACTTCCAGCGGCATGTATGGCAGTATTACGGCAGTCGGAGAGGATTGTTTTGTCGTGGAGTTCGGTACTAATAAAGGGGTGCGTATACCCGTGCGCAAGTCCGATGTGGTAGGCGTTAAAACGCCTGTGCTTACCCCTGTTAACAAGGAATAAAGGTGGCAGTTCATGTCAAATGTAGAATTTACCCCTGACCAGCGCAAGGCTGTGTTTACCGGTGGCGGCGCCCTGCTGGTTTCGGCGGCTGCCGGCTCCGGCAAGACGGCGGTTCTGGTTGAACGTATTATTAACATCATCCTTAACGGCCAACAACCTGTCGATATTGACAGGTTGTTGGTCGTTACATTTACCGATGCCGCCGCTTCGGAAATGCGTCAGCGCATCGGACGCGCGTTAACCGAGCTGCTGGCCGGGTCCTTGCGGGCGGACTCTTCCGCAGTCCGCGAACGCGAGGCTCGCGTAACGCGCCAGCTTTCCTTGCTGCCCAAGGCGCAAATTACGACTATTCATTCATTTTGTCTGAGCGTTCTGCGTAAATATTACCATATCATTGACCTTGACCCCAATTTCCGTGTGGCGGACCAGAGTGAGGTGGCGCTGCTCCGTGCGGAAGCGCTGGATATTCTATTCGAACAGGAATACGAACGAGAGGATAACCGGGATTTTTTTAACCTGACCGAAAGCATGGGCGTTATTACGGCCCGTGACGGAGCGCTGCAAAGCCTGGTGTCCGAAGTCGGCGAATTTTTGATGGCCGCGCCCTGGCCCGAACAAGCGCTGGGCCATTACATTGAAATGTACAGTCCCCTCTCCTCCGTCCGTCAGTCCCGCCAGCCTTGGTTCGCGCTGGCCCTGGAGCACATTGCGGCCGCCCTGGAGGGCGTATGTGACAGTATAGACCGCTGCCTAAAGATTTGCGATCTTCCCGAAGGCCCTGCACATTACATAAACGTCTTAAATGACGACCTGCGTCAGGCATCGACCGCTTTGACGCTGGCGCGCGGCGAAGGACGGACGGCTTTTGGTCCGCCGTCTGCGGAGGCGATTTTCGAAGAACTTTACGGAGCCCTGGATATTTCCTTTAAAAGATTGCCGGTAAAAACCGGCGGGAGTGAGAAGGAATTGCAGGCGGAAGTTCAAGAAGCGCGTAATGATGAGATTAAGAAGGTTATAAATAATCTTAAAAGCAAGTATTTTTTAAAACCTTTTGCCGAAATGAAACAGGACCTGCAAGAGCAGCATACCCTTCTGCGGGAGTTGGGGCGGGTGACACTGGCGTTTTTGGATACGTTTGCGCAAATAAAGCGCGAAAAAAATATCGTAGACTTCAGCGACTTGGAGCAGCTGTGCGTGCGCGCGCTTTATACGGACGACGGCCAGCCTTCGCCGGCAGCAGCTGAAATTTCGCGGAGATATCACGAGGTCATGGTTGACGAGTATCAGGACAGCAGCCAGATTCAAGAACTGATTTTAAACGCGGTGGCGGGCGAAGGCTCCTCAAATTTGTTCATGGTCGGCGACGTTAAGCAGAGTATCTACCGTTTTCGGCGAGCTGACCCGTCGATTTTTCTGGAGAAGTATAAATCTTTTTCAGAGACCGAACAAGGGACGGCGGCCGATTCGCGCGAGGACGCGCCCCCCGCCGTCTCGCCACGCCGTCTGCGGGGCGTAAAAATAAATCTGTCTGAAAATTTCCGCAGCCGGGAAACCGTAATAAACGCGGTCAACTTCTTTTTTCGCCAGCTTATGAGTGAGGTTTCGGCTGAAATAGATTACGACGATAAGGCCGCGCTGTATCCCGGGGCATTGTATCCCGAACTGGAAATCGGTGAGGCTGCGCCCGCCAATCCGCTTGGGGAAGGGTTTGTTCGGAACATTTCAAACACCACGGAGATTCTTTTGACAGAAAAGGCGGGCGCTAGTCCGTCCGCCACGTCTGACGCGGATAATCCGGAAGAACCGGAAGAAACCGGGCCGTCGGAGCTATTCCCGCCCGACACGGACCCGGAGGCGGAACTAATCGCGAAGCGTATAGGAGAATTTGTGGGCGGGGACTTTTATATTTTTGACACAGAAAAAAAACACTATCGGCCCGCGGAGTATCGGGATATTGTAGTTTTAACGCGTACTGTCCGGCAGAAGGCGCGAAGCCTTACTGATACCCTGCGGCGCCGCGGCGTTCCCACACTTGCCCATGTAGGTGGAAGTTTTTTCGACACTGTGGAAATTTCCACAATGTTAAGTTTTTTACAGATAATTGACAATCCGTTGCAGGACATTCCGCTTATAGCCGCGCTCCATTCGCCCGTGTACGGCGTAAACAGCGACGAGCTGATGCGGATACGGCTAATGGCGCCCGGGGAATGTTACTTTATGTGTGTCGAAAAGTACGTGCTGGAATGTCCGGAGGAAAACCCCGGGCTAAGCCGTAAGCTGGAGCGGTTCGCTTCCGACTTGGCGCGCTGGCGTGATATGGCAAGTTTAACCCCTGTTTCGCGTCTGCTGGACGCGGTATATGCCGATACGCGCTATCCGGCTTTCGCCGGGGCAATGGAAGGCGGCGAAACCCGCCGGGCGAACCTTCTGGCCTTGGCCGGAAGGGCGGAGGCCTATGAAAAAACAGCTTATTCGTCGGGAGGAAGAGGGTCGGATTTGTTCCATTTTGTGCGCTACGTGGAGCGTATTCGGAAGGCTTCCGGTGATTGGGATGAGGCCGCGCCTCTTTCGGAAAACGAGAACGTTGTGCGCGTCATGTCCATACACGGCAGCAAAGGGCTGGAGTTTCCCATTGTGTTTGTGGCTGGGCTTGGCCGCGGGTTTAATTTCCGGGATGAGCGGGAAAACTTAATTTTGCATCCAAAGTACGGTTTCGGGTCAATACATTTTGACCTGCTAAACAGGGTAAAGAGCGAGACAATAGCCCACGCGGCCCTGGCGCGGGTCAAGCATTGTGAGACGCTGGCGGAGGAACTGCGCGTGTTGTACGTGGCCATGACCCGCGCCCGTGAGAAGCTGGTCCTGACAGGTTGTGTAGGTAACCTGGACAAAAGCGTAAAAAAGCGATGGGGCAGGTTTCGAGATTCTGAAAACCCGCCCGCCCTGCCTGTATACTATATGCATAGCGCGTCCTGCTTCTTGGATTGGATAATGCCCGCGCTGCTTCGGCATCAAGACGCCGGCGAACTCTTGGACAGCGCTTGGGTTGACCCCGTTGCGGGCGGACGCGAGCCGGAATTCTACAGGCATCCCGCGCGGTTTAAAATATTTGTCGAACGGGCGTCCGTCGGCGAACCGGCGCCCGTCAATCCGCCGGTGCCCGTCATCCCCCCGCCGTCTGAAGAAACGCCGCTTCTGTTCGGGCAGGTTGCGGAAATGTTGGAATGGCGCTATCCACAGGAGCGCGAGACCACACTGCCGAAAAAAATCTCCATTTCTGAAATAAAGCGTTTGTTCCAGCGGGAGCTTGACGGGGCGGCAGACTTGTCGGATCATTATTTTTACGCCGAATCCTCAAGCCGCCCGGCCGCGGCCCCTCGGTTTAGAAGCGGAGGCAGGGCTCTGACAAGCACACGGCGCGGCACGCTTATTCATACAGTATTAGAGTGGTTGGATTTACAACTCTGCCGTGATGAAGAGGCTGTGCGCGGGCTTATAGGCGAACTGGTGGACAGGAATATTTTGGTCCGTGAGGAAGCGGCGGAGATTCCGGTTGAGAAAATCGCCGCTTTTGTGAACTCACCCTTGGCCGAACGTATTCGCCGTGCGGAGCTGGTCAAAAACGAGGTTCCCTTTGTGCTTGGTCTGCCTTTGTCAGAGGTATACGGCAGTGCGTACAAGGGTTCTTCGCGCACTGTTCTTGTGCACGGTATAGTGGACTGCTATTTCAGTCATGGGGACGGCTTGGCGGTGCTTGACTATAAATCGGACTATATCCATGATAATGAGGATTTGCGGCGTATAGCGGAAAGATACGCGCTGCAAATGCGGATATACAAGCGGGCAATTGAAAACGGGACTGGGAAAAAGGTGCTGGAGTGTTTATTATTTCTGTTAAGCAGCGGAGTGGAGTATGTATATGACGAAGGAACCCTGCGGGGCGAGTAGCGGATGAGGATACTTGTGCTGGCGGTGGGAAAACTAAAGGAACGCTGCTGGAAGGAAGCCTGCGGGGAATACGTGAAGCGGCTTTCGGGTTTTGCGGCGCTGGAAACAGCTGAGGTAGCGGACGAATGGAACGCGGACAAGGACGTGGCGCTGGCGCTGACGCGAGAATCCGAGCGTATTATGCAAAGGCTGCGGCCCCGGGACTATGTGGCCGCGCTGTGTGTGGACGGCGCGGCTATGTCCTCGGAAGGTTTTGCGGCGTTTGTGGAAGAAAGCGTGCTGCAAGCCAGGGAGCGTCTTGTGTTTATAATAGGCGGAAGTCACGGCTTGGGCGGCGCGGTAATAAAGCGCGCGGACGCGCGGCTTAGCTTTTCGCCCCTGACGTTTCCGCACCAACTGACGCGCGTTATTTTACTGGAACAGCTTTACAGGGCGTTTAAAATAATACGAAAAGAACCTTATCACAAATAGAGGGTCAAGGCGTTAAAAGATTAAGACCTTGGGGTTCTGCCCCGTTGGCGCGAACTTAAGGAATGGGGAAGGTCAAAACACTAAAACCAACGGACACTTCACCGTTAGGGGCCAACGAACAAACCATCGTTAGGCCCCAAACCCCGCTGGGGATTTCATCCCCGATAGTCGAGCTTGCTCGACGCAGACCCCTTCTTAAGGGCGGCGAGTGCGATAGCCGAGCTTGCCCGGCGCAGCGTTTTTTGATGCAATGTACAGCCTTTTCAAGGAAGCCATCGGGCGGATTGCCATCGTCCCGAAAACCATTAAGTTCGCGCTTATGGTACAGTTTACCGTTAGGATTTGTCCGTTGGGCGCCAAGACCGCCGTCTGCGGACGCCGTTTTCGCAGCGTTCTTTGCGGCGAAAATTCTCAGCCAGCCAGTAGGGGCGAACTGCGTTCGCCCGCCACCCCGCGGCAAATCTCAATGTTTGCGGGTTATAATTAATTTAGAGGAGAGATAGCAATGCACATGTCTGACGTACTGCTTTCGCCGGCAGTCGGCGGCGTAATGACCGCCGTTGGCGCGGGGGCGATAGGCTATTCCGCGAAGAAAATATCCAGAGGACCCGACGCGGAAGCCAACGATAAGCCAATTCCCATGATGGCTGTTATGGGGGCCTTTGTCTTTGCCGGGCAGATGGTGAACTTCACTATTCCGGGCACAGGCTCCAGCGGGCACATTGGCGGCGGTATTCTGCTGGCCGCGCTGCTTGGGCCGTTCCCCGCTCTGCTGACCCTGGCGGCCGTTCTGCTGATTCAATGTCTTTTCTTCGCGGACGGCGGCCTGCTTGCCTATGGCGCTAACGTCTTTAATATGGGCGTCTGCGCCTGCTTGCTGGCCTATCCCATTGTGTACAAGCCCCTTGCTAAGAACGGGCTTAATAAAAAATCCATAACCATCGCCTCTGTAGCGGCCTCTGTAATCGGCTTGCAGCTGGGCGCGTTCTGCGTCGTGCTGGAGACCGTGCTTTCCGGCGTGACCGAACTGCCCTTCGGCGCCTTCGCGCTGCTGATGCAGCCCATACACCTGGCAATCGGCCTTGTGGAGGGGCTTGTCACTGCCGCTGTACTGTGCTTTGTACACAGCGCGCGGCCCGAACTCCTGGAAGGCGGGACGCCGCCTGCTCTTGGCCCAAACTCCGCGGAGCGGAAATTCCGAAAGACGCCAGCCTTAATCGCCGTTCTTGCAGCGGCTGCCCTTGTTATCGCCTGCGGGGTATCCCTGCTTGCCTCGGCGTTCCCCGACGGCCTGGAATGGTCCATTGAAAACGTGACGGCGGCTGACATCCAACGCTCCGGAGGGGTCTACGACGCGGCAAGCGGGCTGGTGGACGCTACGGCCTTTATGCCGGACTACGGCTTCGCGGGCGCGGAGGAAGGCTCCGCGCTGGGTACGTCCGCAGCCGGACTAATCGGCAGCGCCATAACCGTTATAATTGCCGGGGGAATAGGTTTTATAATACACCGCGTGAGGAATACGCGTGCCAAGCCTGCGCCGGGCCTCGGCCGCCATTAACCGCATGGACAGCCTCGCGGCGGGCCGCTCCCCGGTACACAGCCTTCACCCGCTTGCGAAACTGATCGTTACTGTGGTATATATTGTTGTGGTTATATCGTGCCCGCCGTTTAACCCCGGCGGGCTTGCGGTGTTTTTGTGCTACCCGCTCATTATCGCACCGCTGTCCGGTACGCCTTTGCGGCCCTTGTTCGCGAGACTTGCCATTGCCCTGCCCTTCTCCCTTGCAGGCGCGGTCAGCAACCTTTTTCTTACGCCCGGCGCAGCCTTCCGTATAGGAAGTTTCGTCGTGGGGTACGGTCTGCTTTCCTTCGCGTCTATTATTCTAAAGACCTTGCTGACAGTATTCGCGGCCTTGCTGCTGGTGGCCTCAACCCCTTTTGAGGAAATAAACCGGCAGCTTACCGCCTTGGGTGTGCCGAAAATATTCTGCCTGCAGCTTGTAATGACCTACCGGTATTTGTCCGTGCTTATAGACGAGGCTTTGACCATGACAACCGCCTATGCCCTGCGCGCGCCGGAGGTAAAGGGCGTAAGATTCTCTGACATAGGTGTATTCCTGGGTCAGCTGATTCTGCGCAGTTTCGGGCACGCGGAACATGTGTACCAGGCGATGAAGTGCCGGGGCTTTGACGGCGGATACCAAACCCGGGCGGGCGCGCGGTTACGGCCCAGGGATTTTATCTATACCGCCGCCGTATGCGCCGGCGTGGTTTTATTGAGGGTTTTCCTATGATACAATTAGACAATTTGACAGTGCGGTATGGCGAAATACTCGCGCTGGACAATGTGAGCCTGAAGATTAACGCCGGCGAACGCGCGGTCCTTGTGGGCGCTAACGGCGCGGGGAAGTCCACGCTGCTGCTTGCGGTAATGGGCGTTGCGGCCCCCGAGCGCGGCAGCGTCGCTGTGGGCGGCCTGACCTGCTGGGCGGACGGGCGGCTGAATAAGGCTGACTTAAGAGCCGTGCGGCAAAAAGCGGGCATGATATTCCAGAACCCGGACGAACAGTTGTTTATGCCCACTGTTTACGATGACGTGTGCTTCGGCCCGCGCAACTACGGCGCCGCCAACCCGGAGGAACGCGCCGCCGAGGCTTTGGATATGCTGGGCATAGGCCATTTACGCGAACGGCTTACCTATACGCTGTCCGGGGGCGAAAAGCGGCTGGCCGCTCTGGCCGGTGTGCTGGCCATGAAGCCGGAGGCCCTGCTGATGGACGAGCCCTCCTCCTTCCTGGACCCCCGCGCGCGCAGGCGGCTGATTAAAATTTTGCGAGACCTTCCCCAGACGCAGCTTATCGCTACCCACGACTTGGACTTGGCCCTGGCCTGCTGCGGCCGCGCCATAGTGCTCGAGAAGGGCCGCCTCCGCGCGGACGGCGGCGCGCGGGAAGTTTTGCGCGACAGGGAACTGCTGGAGGGTTGCGGGCTGTGAGGTTGGGGATACCTACGGAAGTTGCGGTCTCAATTATTCGCGTTCTTTAGAATAGCTATAAACCGTTCCAGTTCCGCCGCCTCGCAGCCGGAGATTATTGCGTGTACCGCAAGAGCGGGGTCAGCCCCATACGTGCGAACTTAAAAAAAAATTAGCCAGTCCCTTTTCTTAAAAAAGGCTCTACCTGCATCAAAAAGCGCCGTAATCGCCGCCCTTAAGAAAGGGTCTGCGTCGAGCAAGCTCGACGCAGACCCTTTGCTGCTAGGCAGGCGCGGCGAACACAGTTCACCCCAACGCACTCGCCGCCCTTTAAGAAGGGGTCTGGGGGCGAAGTCCCCAGCGGGGTTTGGGGCAGAGCCCCAAGGTTTTAGGTTTTAGGTTTTAGGTTTTAGGTTTTAGGTTTTAGGTTTTAGGTTTTAGGTTTTAGGTTTTAGGTCTTAGGTTTTAGGTCTTAGGTCTTAGGTCTTAGGTTTTAGGTTTTCATGTTTGGCAAATGTATTCGTTCGTAAGTATAACACGGGCGAACTGTGTTCGCCCGCTTAACCTGTTGACATTGCTTTCCCAAGCCTTAAGTTCGCGCCTATGGGGGGCAGCCCGCCCTATGTCGAACGGCCAGCAAACATAACCTCGCGATTACTAATTACAAAATTAGTATATACCTGTTACTAGTGCTGTATCCGCTTATAAATCATAGTAGGGGTGAACTGTGTTCGCCCGCACCCCTGCGGCATTTGCAGCTGAAATTGCTGGCTAAAAACATTTATTTTTCTTTAAAATATCGGCGGATA
>JAISYE010000122.1 GCA_031297485.1 Clostridiales bacterium | reverse complement strand
CGAAAACATCTGCGTCGGGCTTCGCCCGACTATCTCTAAAAATCTTTCAGTGTTTTCGTGTGTGAGCAACCAACAACCGGCGTGAAAAGTGCATTTCTTTTCGCGCCTTAGTATAGTTTTAGCGTAAATAAGGATGGAGAAGCTTTGGGACGGATAATATCAGTAACAAATCAAAAAGGCGGCGTTGGCAAGACAACGACGAATATAAATTTGTCGGCGGCCCTGACATTGGCCGGCAAAAAGGTATTAACTGTCGATATCGACCCGCAGGGCAACACGACCAGCGGGTTGGGCGTCGATAAAAACAGCCTCCCAAAGACATTATATAACTTGCTGCTGGGCGAATGCTATATTGAGGAGGCGCTGGTGGAGACCAAGGTGAATAATTTGTACCTTTTGCCATCGAATATAAACCTGGCCGGCGCGGAAATAGAATTGATAGAATTCAATAACCGCGAGTACATGCTAAAGCGGATATTGGACAACTGCAAAAATTTTTACGACTTTATATTTATTGACTGTCCGCCTTCGTTAAACATATTGACAGTAAACGCGCTGTCGGCGTCGGATACTATGCTGGTACCCATACAGTGCGAGTATTATGCCTTGGAAGGGTTGTCACAGCTGCTGCGGACAATGGATATGGTAAAAAACAGGCTTAACCCGTTTTTGCGGTTGGAGGGCGTGGTGTTTACAATGTTTGACTCGCGGACAAACCTGTCCATGCAAGTGGTAGACGAAGTGAAGAAACACCTGCCAAACGACATATACAAGAGCATAATACCACGGAACGTACGGCTGGCGGAAGCGCCCAGCCACGGCGTGCCGATTTGCGTGTATGACGGGCGGTCAAAGGGCGCAGACAGTTACGCGATGCTAGCGGAGGAGGTTTTGGCGCGGGATATTTTGTAAATACGAAAGGGGAAACTGGAATTGTCAATGAAAAAGGGCTTGGGCAAGGGCCTGGACGCGCTTATAGGAGGGCCGGCCGCGTACATTGTTACGGACGACGGCGGCGCGGCGCTGGAGCTTGACATTAACAAAATAGAGCCAAACAGGGAACAGCCGCGGAAGAATTTTGACGAGGAATCGCTTAACGAACTGGCGGTATCCATAACCGAGTTTGGTATAATCCAGCCGCTAATAGTAAAGGAGGAAAACGGGTATTATTCTATAGTGGCGGGCGAGCGGCGGTGGCGGGCGGCGCGTATTGCGAGACTGGCCAAGGTGCCTGTGATAATAAAGGACTACACCCCTATGGAAATGCTTCAGGTGGCGCTTATAGAGAATTTGCAGCGGAAGGACTTAAACCCCATAGAGGAAGCGCTGTGTTACAAGCGGCTGGCGGAAGAACTCTTTTTCAGCCAGGACGACATAGCCGCTAAAGTGGGTAAAAGCCGCAACAGTATATCCTATGCCATAAGCTTGCTTAACCTTACGCCGCGGGTTCAAAATTTTGTGGCTGAGGGCAAGTTGTCGGCCGGCCACGCGCGGGCGCTGCTGCCCCTAGGAGATGAGGAACAGTTCGAGCTTTCGGAGCGCGTAATAGAAGAAGGGCTGAGCGTCAGGGAAACCGAGCGGGAGGCAAAACGAATGGCGGCGGCGGACCCGGAGCCCGCGCCGGGCACTCAGGCCGCGAAACCCGTCAAGGCTAAGAAACGCGAAAGCGGGGGAGCGGTGTATAACGAGCTGGAGGCGGACTTGAAGAATATACTGGGCACGCGGGTGTCGATACGGGACGGCAAGAACAAGGGAAGGATAGAAATAGAGTACTATTCCCCTGATGAACTGGATAGAATTGTAGGAATATTCAAAAAAATAGGTTATTAGTACTTTTATTTATTGAGAAAGGGGTGCTGGCTGTTGGGCATAATATATACTGATCCTTCGCTTCTGCCGCTTATCACGCTGGTAACGGCTGGGACGGCTCTGGTCCTGCTGGTGCTGTGCGTAGTGCTGCTGATTAAGACAATTAAGCTCCAAAAGCGAGTGGATAATTTTTTCGGCAGCGGCGACGACAAGCATAATATTGAAAAAAAACTTATGCATTGCCTTGCGACTGTAAGCGCGGTGGACGCAAAATACGACAGTGTGCTGGACGCTATCGCGTATATTGAGCGAAATTTGGAGATTTGTATTCAAAAGGTCGGAATAGTGCGGTACAATCCTTTTGACAATATGGGCGGCGATTTGTGCTTCGCCTTGGCGCTGCTGAACAAAAAAAACGAAGGCGTTGTTGTAAATGGCATATATGGCCGCGATTCGTCTTATACCTATGGCAAGGCCGTATCTGAATTGAAAAGCAAGTATCCGCTTTCAGAGGAAGAAAAAGAGGCTATTCGCCTGGCCATGGAAAATGGCAGGTTAGCATAAAAAATATTTAAGGGAGATGTAAACAATGAGATCAAGGTTAGAAATTAAGGCCATCGCAAAGGAAAACATGGCCAAGCAGCGCTCTGTGTCTATTCTTCTGCTGTTGCTGCCCTTTGCGCTGGGAATTGCTGGAGGCATTGTGGGAGCTATTTCTGCGCGGTTGTTTCCCCCTATGGTGGCAATGGTCTACCTGGCTGTTTTCGTAATAAGCATTATAATGTCAGTGGCTATTTCCGGCGCGTTTGTTAAAATTTACAAAGGCGAGCAGACATCAGTTGGCGAGACTGCTTCCAGCTGTCAGGACAACTTACAGCGCAAGCTGGGCGGTATGCTGTGGGTGGCGCTTTGGACATTCCTTTGGTCCCTGCTGTTCACTGTTCCGGGTATTGTTAAGGCGATTTCTTATTCTATGACGCCGTACATTTTGGCCGAATACCCCAACGTGCCGGCTAAAGACGCGCTTAAGCTTTCCATGCGCATGACTAACGGCTATAAGATGGATTTGTTTATCGCAATGCTGAGCTTTATAGGCTGGTTTTTGTTAAGTGCGCTGACTGTTGAGATTCTTGGCATTATTTTTGTTTATCCATATTATTGCGCTACGATGGCGGGGTATTATACGGAACTGCGCGGCAAGGCCCTGGCTTCCGGCGCGATTACGCAGCAGGACCTTGGCATAGCGCCCGCGCGGCTGCAGTAACATAAGGGATCAGTTTGGCCGCCTGTCTATTTATTGACAGGCGGTCATTTTCTATTCCAAGGTTTTTATTGTGCGGGTTTCATCGTGGGAAACAGCAGTACATCCCTAATGGAGTAAGACTCTGTAAGCAGCATGACCAGACGGTCGATGCCAATACCAAGCCCGCCGGTGGGCGGCATTCCATATTCCATTGCCAGAAGGAAGTCCTCGTCTATCCTTTGGGCTTCACCATCACCCGCCTCGCGCATCCGCTCCTGCTGAATGAAGCGGCCGCGCTGGTCCAGGGGATCGTTAAGCTCGGAATAGGCGTTGGCGAATTCACGCCCCAGAATAAACAGCTCGAACCGTTCGGTAAAGTCCGGATTATCCGGCTTGCGCTTTGTCAGCGGCGATATTTCCACCGGGTAGTCCATTATGAACGTGGGTTGCACTAAGTGTTCCTCGGCGTATTTCTCAAAAAACAAACTTAATATATCCCCCGCGCCGTGCCGCGCCTCGGTCTCTATCTCCCGTTCGGCCGCCAGCGCCCGGGCAGTCTCCAGGCTCAGCCCTGTAAAATCCACGCCGGAATATTTTTTTACGGCCTCCAGCATGGTCATTTTTTCAAAAGACTTGGCAAAATCTATCTCTATGTCGCCGTACTTAATGACAAACGTATCCCGCGCGGTTTTGACGGCTTCCTTTATAAGGCTTTCGGTTAAATCCATCATTCCGTAATAATCAGTATACGCCTGGTAAAGTTCCAGCAAGGTAAATTCCGGGTTGTGCTTTATACTGAGTCCTTCGTTGCGGAATGCCCGCCCTATTTCATACACGCGCTCCAGCCCGCCGATTATAAGCTGTTTAAGCAGAAGCTCCGGAGAAATGCGCATGTACATGTCAATATCCAGCGCGTTGTGGTGTGTTACAAAGGGCCGCGCGGACGCGCCGCCGGGGATAGTCTGCAGCACGGGCGTCTCTACCTCCAAAAAACCGCGCGCGTCTAAAAACGCCCGTATCGCCTTGATTATCGACGAACGCTTTAAAAACACTTCCTTAACTTCCGGGTTGACTATAAGGTCCAGATACCGCTGGCGGTAACGAAGCTCCTGATCCCGCAGGCCGTGCCATTTTTCGGGAAGAGTGTGCAGGCTTTTGGCAAGCAGGGTTACTTCTTCCGCGTGTATGGATATTTCACCCATTTGCGTCTTGAAAACCTTGCCGCGTATACCTATTATGTCCCCTATGTCAAATTTCTTGAACGCCGCGTAAGATTCCGCGCCAACGTCGTCCCTTCGCACATATGCCTGAATGTGCCCTTCCGCGTCCGCCACGTCGCAAAACGACGCCTTTCCCATTACCCGGCGCGTCATCATCCTTCCGGCAGCCGACACTTTTGTGCCTGCCAGGGTCTCAAAACCGCTCTTAATCGCGCCGCTGCGGTGGGTTACGTCATAGCGCACTATCCGGAAGGGGTCCGCGCCGCTGTTTTGCAGTTCGTGGAGTTTATCCCGCCGTATTCGTCCTTGTTCGTCAAGATCTTCCTGTACAGGTTCACTCATCTGTGTTCTCACCTTCCCTTTTACGCGATGGATAACAGTTTGTAACTCAATATACCGTCAGGCGCCTCCACCGCTATGTCTTCCCCTGCCGTGCGGCCAAGCAGGGCGGCGCCCAGGGGCGACTCGTTGGATATCCTGCCTTCCAGCGGGTTGGCCTCCGCCGAACCGACTATTGTGTAGTCCACTTCCTCGTTTCCTTCCTCGTCATAGAGCCGCACCTTGCTGCCCACATTCACAATGTCTTTGTTCAGCGCTTCCTCGTCTATTACTTCCGCGTTCTTTAGCATCTTTTCCAGCAGTATTATGCGCGCCTCTACCCCCGCCTGCTCTTCCTTGGCGGAATCGTATTCGGCGTTTTCGGAAAGGTCGCCCTGGCCTCTGGCTTCCTTTATTTTTTCCGCTATTTCCTTGCGGCGTACTGTTTTCAGCTCTTGCAGCTCGTCCTCTAATCTTTTCAGGCCTTCGTAGGTCAATACGGTTTTCTTTTCCGCCATATTTTACAGCTCCTTATATTTTTTAAATAATACCGCGCTCATGGCAGTCTGTGGCCCGCGGCGAGATACACCTGATACCATTCCTCGCGGGTCAGGGTTATTTCCGCGGCCTTGACGCAGTCCGCCAGCCTGCCGGGGTTAGTGGTGCCTGTCACGGGCTGCAGCTTCGCGGGATGGCGCAGCAGCCAGGCTATGGCTATGGTGGTGCTGGAAACCTGGTATTTTTCCGCCAGTCCGTCCAGTTTCGCGTTTAGCTCAGGATATTCCGCGCTGCCTAAAAAGACGCCGTCAAAGAATCCATATTGCAGCGGGGACCAGGGCTGTATGGTTATGTTGTTTAACCGGCAGAAATTAAGCACGCCGTTGTCCCTGTCCAGCGCCTTGTCGTCCGTCATGTTGAAGTTCAGGGTCTGAGTTATCACTGTGGCGTTAGTAATGCTCAACTGAAGCTGATTGGCGACAATGGGCCGCTTTAAATATTTTTGCAGCAGCTGTATCAAAAAGGGGTCCTGGTTGGACACGCCAAAATGGCGCACCTTGCCCTTTTCGGCCAGGGCGTCAAAAGCCTCCGCCACTTCCTCAGGCTCTGCCAGCGCGTCGGGGCGGTGCAGCAGCAGCACGTCCAAGTAATCTGTCTTAAGGCGCGTTAAAATCCCGTCCACCGCACTTAGTATGTGCTCTTTTGAGAAATTGAACATCTTACCCGGCACAATCCCGCATTTGGACTGTAAAAATATTTTCTCGCGCACATTGTCGTTCATGCCTATGGCGTCCGCGAATACTCTTTCGCATTCTCCCCCGCCGTATATGTCCGCATGGTCAAAGAAGTTCGCGCCAAGTTCCAGCGCGGTTTTTACGAACTTTTCCGCGTCTTTTCCAAGCCCGGCTATGCGCATGCAGCCGACGGCTATTGTGGGCACCTTTAAGCCCGACTTGCCTAATTCTATTGTTCTCATATTATTACCCTCGCTTTTCTAAATTGTGCGCTGCAGGCGTTTTGGCGATCCTGATTACCGGCGCAGAAAAAACACTTGCGTATTTACGCTGTTGATTATAATATTCATTTGCGTATTTTGCAAGAAAATGAAGAGGATATGATAAAATGAAAATAGATTACACGCTGGTACGGTCGCGCCGCAAGACAGTGTCTATACATATAACGCGCGACGCGCGCGTGAAGGTGCGCGCGCCGCTGCGTTATCCCAAGGCTGAAATAGACAGGTTTGTGGCGTTAAAGGAGGATTGGATACAAAGGCACCTTGCGCGGAGCAAGAGCCTGTTGGATGAAAGCGCGGGTTTTAAGTTAAATTACGGCGGCTTTGCCGTTATGTGCGGCAAGCCCTATCCGATAAGGGCAAGCCAGGGCAGGGCGGCAGGGTTTGACGGGGAATGTTTTTTTATTCCGCCGGGCATGGAACCGGAAGGCATTAAAGAGATTTTTGTACGCATATACAAGGACGCCGCCAAGCGGATACTGGCCGGCAAGGTAACGGCATACGCGCGTATTATGGGGGTTGCGCCTTCGGCGGTAAGGATTACGTCGGCTAAAACCCGGTGGGGTTCCTGTTCCGGCAGGAACAGCTTGAATTTTTCCTGGAGGATTATTTTGGCGGGCGATGATGTTGTAGACTATGTAGTGGTACACGAACTGGCCCACATAAAGCAGCACAATCATTCACCAAAGTTTTGGAGCGAAGTGGAGAGGGTAATGCCTGACTACAAGGAGCGCAAGCACAAACTCTGGGACTTGCAGGATAATCTGGCGCGGGAAGGCCGGTAGCCTTTTTTCAATAAAGCGGATTGTTATGCAAGAATCAAGCCGCGATGGGAAATATGTATCTGCTATACTCACACACGAAAACATCTTCTAAAAATCTTTCAGTGTTTTCGTGTGTGAGCAACCAACAACCGGCGTGAAAAGTGCATTTCTTTTCGCGCCTTAGTATACTTTGGAACACG
>JAISYE010000121.1 GCA_031297485.1 Clostridiales bacterium | reverse complement strand
CGAAAAGAAATGCACTTTTCACGCCGGTTGTTGGTTGCTCACACACGAAAACACTGAAAGATTTTTAGAGATAGTCGGGCGAAGCCCGACGAAGATGTTTTCGTGTGTGAGTATAATATACAGGGAGGGTTTAATAATGAAGACTCGTGATAAATTTATTGTTATTGGCGTGCTTACCGCCTTTGTGCTGATTATTGTGATTTTGGCGGTTTTCTTTCCGTCGGTGATGGGGATCGGCCAGCCGAGGTCTACGCGCAATGTCAGCATTCCGCCTGTGGAGACGGTCGCCGTTGGGGCGGACGGCTTGGCCCATAATGTGCGGACAAAGGTCACCCTTGAAGTGGACAGGAGTATGGTCAGGAGCATAGATGTGAACGTTGTGCAGGGGGCTATTTCCATGATCGTTTCAGGGTTGGACTACGAGCGTATAATAAGCCAGGACGGGATGCAATATATTAAGGACGAGCTGATGAACGAACTGACTAAGCAATACAGCTCGGACGACCTCAAAAAAATTTATATCACCGAGCTTAAGACAGACGCGCTTGCGGATATACCGCAGGTAGCCGGAGAAGGCACCGACACAGGCTCGGCGAGGCGCGACGCCATATTTAAAGGGTTGTTTAACAATAATTAAGCCGGAAAGGCGGTTGGTAACGTGTTCACGAAAGGCGGTAAAAACGGCTGGCTCTTGTTGATACTCGCATTAGCCGGTATAGTAATAGGCGGATTTCTTGCCACATACCTGGGCGCGCTGCCCTACATGGGCTGGCTGGCCTACGGCAGGAATTTCGGGCTGGAGCAGCCCATTGTGCTGGATTTGGGTATTATAAAATTACAGTTTGCGCTGTTGATTAGGTTTACTGTCGCGGGTATTATTGGAATGATTATCGCGATTATTATCTATAGAAAGATATAGCGTCCGCCACGGAATTTTATGATTCCGTGGCTTTTTGCTGAGGCTAAAAAAAGGAGGTGGTATGTCATGCCAGCGTCTATTTCAGAATTCATAAAAAATTATGACGCGTCGCACATATACCCGTTCCACATGCCGGGTCACAAGCGCAGGGATGAATATTTGCCGGCAAGCCTTCTGCGGGCGGATATAACCGAAATTGCCGGCGCGGACAACCTGCGGCGGCCCGCCGGCATAATCAGGGCTTTGCAGGAACGACTGGCCCGCCTGTACCAGACGGATGAAAGTTTCCTGCTCGTAAACGGCGCCAGCTGCGGGCTTATCGCGGCTGTGCTCGCGGTCTGCGGAGACGGCGATACAATAATTGCCGCACGCAACTGCCATCAAAGCGTTTATTACGGCCTTATTCTTTCCGGCGCGCGGCCGGTTTACCTGTACCCGGAACTGACTGATTTCGGGTTTGCGGGCGGTGTTTCACCGGCCCAGACCGCCCTGGCGCTGCGGGAACACCCGGAAGCCAAGGCGGTTGTTATCACAAGCCCCACTTACGAAGGGCTCTGTTCGGACGTGAAGGAAATTGCGCGTATTGTACATGAACAGGGCGGAATTTTAATTGTTGATGAGGCCCACGGAGCGCATTTCGGGTTTTATTCCTGCTTCCCGCGCTCGGCTGCGGTTTTGGGCGCGGACATTGTGGTGCAGAGCCTGCATAAGACGCTTCCTGTCATGACCCAGGCCGCGGTTTTGCATATATCGCGCCAAGGGCGCGCGGATACCCGGAGAGTGGCCCAAATGCTGGCGGTTACCCAGACCAGCAGCCCGTCCTATATGCTTATGGCCTCTGTTGAAAACTGCGCGGCCTTGCTGGAACAGCGAGCTGATGAGCTTTTTGGTGAATACGCAGAAAATTTGTGCGGATTCAGAGAGGAATTTATCAATAATACTGACAGCAGATATATTAAATTATTAGGTGAGGATATAATCGGTCAATGGGGGATTTATGCCATGGACCCTGGAAAGCTGGCGTTTGTCCTAAATACAGAGGACATCGCGGGACTTGAGGATATTTTGGCCGAACAGGGCGTGGCGGTGGAAATGTCAGGCGAGCGGCATATTTTGGCTATGACAAGCATTGCGGACACAAAGGCGGGTTTTGACAAATTACTTTCGGTACTGCTAAAATTATCAAAAGGTTTAAAAAATTTTCAATACGAGGATACAATTTACTTTAACGCGCAGACGGACCAAATCTGCTCACCGCGCCGCGCGTTTTTCGGCGCTGGGCGGGAAATGGTTTTGTGGGACGCCGAAGGGTATGTTTCGAGGGATTTTGTAATCGCCTATCCGCCGGGCATTCCGCTTATCGCGCCGGGCGAGAGGATAAGCGGCGCGGTACTGTGTGAGGCGCGCCGTTTAAAGGATCATGGGAAAATAATCGGAATAGATGGGGACAAAATAAGCATATTAGAGCATATACTCACACACGAAAACATCTTCTAAAAATCTTTCAGTGTTTTCGTGTGTGAGCAACCAACAACCGGCGTGAAAAGTGCATTTCTTTTCGCGCCTTAGTATAACTAAGGAGATGGTGTGATGAAGGCATACAATGAGGCGTTGTCGCGGCTCGACAGCCTGATTTTTTACCGACGGCTTAACCAGGACCCTGTGATAAAAAGTTTCAGGACAATGTGCGCGAAATGGAGCCGCAGCAGCCCCGGCCAGGCGCGGAAGTATTTTTTTGAGTTTGCCGCCCGGTTGGTGGAAAGCGCCGAATTGTTGGGGCTTGAGGGTAATATTTTCGGCGGGTACCTGCTCAGGTTTTTTCAAAGGGACGAAAACCCCTTTACGCTGGAGTGCGAGCGGAACACTGACCTAAAATACGGAAGCGCTTACAAACTTGCGCTTAGGGACGCGGAGACACTGCTGTACCTTCTTAGGCTTGATTTGCGGGAATTTTGCGCTGACGCGGGGTTGTGCAAAATTTTGAGGGATTATGTCCCCGCACGCCCTGCAAAGCAGCCCGGGAGCCTTGCGGAGGTTGGGACGGCTACACCTTTGACCCTGTTGGAACAACTGATTGCGTGGTACAAGAAATATTTTTGCGGGCTGTTTGCTGATTACAAAATGCTGAAATATGAAGGAATCGGGCTGCGGGGCATAAAACGGGCGGACGAGGCGGATTTTGACGATATAATTTTATACGCGCCGCAAAAAGCCGCGCTGTGCCGCAATACAGAATCGTTCCTGGCCGGAGCGCCCGCCCACAATGTACTGCTGGCGGGCGCCCGCGGAACAGGGAAGTCTACCTGCGTCAAGGCCCTGGCCAAGCAATACCACGACAAAGGGCTACGTATTATAGAAGCGGCGAAGGACAGCCTGCCGGGCCTGCCTGCGCTGCTGGGGGTTCTGGCCGGCCGGGCCCCTCGCTTTATTATCTTTCTGGATGATTTGTCATACGATGAATCCGAAAAAGAATACAAGCTGATGAAATCCCTAGTAGAGGGCAGCGTTGAAAAATTGCCGAAAAACGTGCTGCTGTATGCCACAAGCAACCGGAGGCACATAATCCAGGAGAAGTGGTCTGATAAGGTGAACTCTCCTGAGGATGAGGCGGATGGCGAAATTCATCAGTCGGACGCCGTAAACGAAAAGCTGTCTCTTGCTGACAGGTTTGGCTTGACTATTACGTTTCCCAAGCCGTCGCCGGACGAATTTATGCGTATTGTGCTGCGGCTGGCCAGCCGCGAGGGGGTTGACCTATCCGCCGAGGAACTGGAAGCCGGCGCGCGGAGATGGGAACTTGCCCAGGGCGGCCTGTCCGGGCGGGCGGCGCGGCAATATGTAAATAATATATTAAGGCGTGTTTGAAAATTCCTTAAAGCGCGAAATTTCTAATGAAACCGTTGCAATTTCGCGCTGGAATCTAGTTTTCAGACACGTCCTAGCGAGAAAGGAGAAAACATGAAATTATTATACCGAATGTTGACGCACGCGAAGAAATATAACCGGTACTTGATATTCTCCATGCTGGCAATACTGGGAGCAACAGCGTCCCAGCTGTACTCGCCCATGGTGGTGCGCGAGCTTACGGCGCTTATACGCGAACAGGACCCGTCCCTGGCCAGCAGGTCGCTGACAATGAGTGTGCTGCTGCTGGGCACGTCTGTTATTTTCGCGGTTTGTTCCTTCGCGCGGTCTTATTTGACACATTACGCTGCCTGGCACTTTGTGTCGGATTTGCGTGTTATGGTGTATAACAAGATACAGAGTATGTCTCTGCGCTACTTTCACGACAAACAGACGGGGCAGCTTATGTCCCGCATTGTGAACGACACGGGGGATATTGAGCTGCTGATTGCCCACGCCGCGCCGGATGTTATTGTGAATGTCATTATTTTCGCGGGCATAGCGGTTTTGCTGTTTGTTATCAACCCGCTGCTGGCCGCGCTTAGCCTTATCCCAATGCCGGTGCTGGCCCTGCTGTCCAGGAACTACGCCAAGAAAGTCCGGCCGTTGTTCCGGCTTCGCCAGCAAAAAATAGGCGACTTGAACGGAACCTTGCAGGATAATATTTCCGGTGTAAAGGAGATTCAGATTTTTAATAAAGCCGAGATGGAATCGGAAAAAGTGCGCGGGCACGCGGTATCCATTGCGGAATACACCTTGCGGGCACTAAAGCGCAGCACCTATTATTCCAGCGGGATTCAGTTTTTGAGTACGCTGGGCACGGTTATTGTTATTGGATTCGGCGGATACTGGGCGTCTTTCGGACGGGTGCCTGTGGAGGATATAGTAGCGTTTTTACTGTATCTCAGCATGTTCTACGCGCCGATTACCACTATGGGCCGCGTCAACGAGGATATCCAAACCGCCATGGCAAGCGCGGAGCGTATTTTTGAGGTGCTGGACGCGGAACCGGACATAAAGGAAGCCGAAAACCCAGTGCAGATTGGCAAGGCTAAAGGGGACATACGTTTCGAGAACGTCAGCTTCAGCTACATTGACGGAATTGATGTTTTGCGCGACATTAACGTAAATATGCAGAGCGGTAAAATCGTGGCGCTGGTAGGGCCGACAGGCGTGGGCAAGACGACGTTTATTAATTTGATTAACAGGTTCTATGACCCCATTGAGGGCAATATTTACATAGACGGCGTTAATTTAAAGGACGTCGCTCTTACCAGCCTGCACGACAATATCAGCATTGTTTTGCAAGATGTGTTTTTGTTCAATGGTTCGGTTTTTGATAACATTGCTTACGGCTGCCCCAACGCGTCCCGTGAAAAGGTTATTGAGGCGGCCAAGGTGGCACGCGCTCATGATTTTATTATTAATTTTGAAAATGGATATGATACTCTTATAGGCGAACGAGGCGTTAAACTTTCCGGAGGGCAGAAGCAGCGGATATCAATCGCCAGGGCTGTTTTGCGGGACAAGCCGGTGCTGATTTTGGACGAGGCCACAGCCTCCGTGGACGTGGAGACGGAAAAGCTGATTCACGAGGCTATGGACCAAATTATGGAGAACCGCACTACCATTATAATAGCTCACAGGCTTTCCACCGTAAAAAAGGCGGACGTGATTATTGTGCTGAACGATTGCTCTATAGAGGAAACGGGTTCCCACAGCGAACTGGTGAAAAACGGCGGGTTGTACGCAAAACTCAGCGAAATACAATTGTAGTTATGGGAGTTGATGATGGCAATGGATTCACGCGATATCGTGCTTGCGTTTTTTTTGGCAATGGCTGTTACAGGCATGTTCTATTGCGTGTCGGTTGCCGTTAGAACCGCGATTGCGCGCCAGAACGGGAACAAGTTTGCCAAAGGCGAATACGATGAAATTTATAGAAAATGCTGCGCGTATTTTCAAAAAAGCACACTGATGTTCTGCGGCAAAACTATTTTGCGCGGAACGGCGGTGCGCGTGTCGGCCCGGAACCGGGCGGCTGTCCGAGGGCAGTTTATCGGCCTTAATCACGAAAATGCCATGTGCGTTTTAACGGAAACAGAGGTGATTATTTTTGGTCTGGAGGTCGTGGAGGAGATAGAGGTCGAGTGATGGGTCTGAGGCAAAGGAGCCGCGTGTTCGGGCTGTTATGCTGTTTCAATCCACATCCGGGTGGGCCCTTTCGGCGAGCGTGTAAGCCGCGGCATGGCCCGCCTGTTATGCTGTTTCAATCCACATCCGGGTGGACCCTCTAATAGATTACATGTTAAGAGCTTATCCCTGAATAGAGCAGAATGGCTTAAATACTGGATTTTAAAACACAGAAATGGCGCAAAATCAGCGTTTTTATCTATTAAGGGATAGGCTCTAAGACGGGTTTGAAAACTGGATTCCGATAGTCGAGCTTGCTCGACGCTTCGCGCTGGAATACAGTTTTCAAACACGTCCTAAGGCGCGGAAAAAAATGCACTTTTCGCGCCGGTTATTGGTTGCTCACACACGAAAACACTGAAAGGTTTTAGCGATAGTCGGGCGAAGCCCGACGAAGATGTTTTCATGTGAGTATAAACAGCCGGGCAGCGTTTTGATAACCGATCATGTCTTTGTCGTCATCTGACAGCCCTGCCATCTCAAGGGCCATCGTGCTGCTTTCCATGCACAAGATGGGGAAGTAAGTGCCAAACACAAGCCTCTCTATAGGGAATAAGGCGGGAATCTTCTCATAGCCAAACAGCAGATCCCCCGAATAGGCCATATCCAAAAAGAGATTGTTCAGCGGGGCGAACTTGCTTGCGTGACCGGCAAGTTCGCTTAAAGTGAATCCCGAAAGAATAAAACTCCCTTCCTCCACAGTCCGCGCCAACTGGACAATCTCATCCGCCGCGGGCATTTGCTGCCGCCAGAGATAATCCAGCCGGATATCGTTTATTTTCGCGACTATGTGTATGACAAGGCCGGCGCGCGCGGCCTCGCGGCAGCAGGAAATACAGCAGGGGTCCGTGAGCCGGTATGGATGGTACGAGGGATACAGCCGAAGTTCCGCCGCGCCCAGGCGGTTTTCCCGTATCTCCTCCCGCGCGTAGGGCAGGACCGGGTTATGGGAAAGCGCGAGCAGATATCCGGCGGGGAGTTCAGCCGCCAGTTCCTCGTCCCCTTCCGCCGGGTCGTTATAAAAAATGGAATCCAGGCGTGAAACCACGCCGCCCGTGACGCCGTTTCTTGTATGGGCGTATTCCAATTGGCTCATATTTGGCTGGCCCAGTTTCCAAAACGGCCAGTTGCCGGTAAACGCGCTTACATCGAAGAACCCGGCGGACAAGGGCGCGGCGGCGCCGTGTTTTCGCCTCGTCTTTTGCGGCGAAAATTCCGAGAAAATCATAACTGTTCCTCCTTAGAGCTTGAATAACCGTTTCGCGTTTTCAAACATAATCGCGTTTCTTTCCTCTTCGGTCAGAGCCGCGCCCGCCACTTGCCCAAGGCAATTGACGAAGCCGCTGGGCATATCGCTGCCGAACAGGACCCGTTCGACGCCTATATGTCGGATGGTATAGTCCAAATCGTCACGCCTGTATATGCTGCCTGAAAAATCCACCATTACATTCGGGCAGCCCTTGATGCATTTGATGGCGTCATAAACATTAGCGCCCAAGTGGGCCATGATAATGCGCAGGTTCGGATGCCTTTCGGCCAGTTTTTGGACATTAGAGCCGCGGGATTCGGTCTTCCGCTGGCCGTTGGCTTTATAAAAGGCGTGTATCAGGACGGGCACGTCATAGGCCATAGCTATTGCCGCCACCGCGTCCACTGCCGGGTCGTCGCAGTAGGTTGACAGCCACAGTTTAACGCCGGACATGCCGCGCGCGCCCAGACATTCCCGCAGTTCCGCCTCAAAATCCGGAAGCGTGGGGTTAATGTACGCCATCCCCTTCACGAGTTCAGGCCGCAGGCGCATAAATGCCCAGGTCAGCCCGTTTGCCGTTCGTATTTCTTCCGACGTCGGCATGTCAACGCCGAACAGAGTGGAAATGAAAACCATACGCACCCCGTACCGCTCACAGGTCCGCAGCACGTCGTCGCGTGATTCTTCCGGCTTTTCCGCCCATATATGACCATGAACGTCTATTAGCATAGTGCACCGCCTTTCGGTATATAGGGCTTTCCCTCTGGCTGAGAGCCAGAGGGAAAGAAACAATCAATAGGAACAGGAAAGAGGGATGCGAATGGGCGCGCCCTCTGGGAAATAGTATTCGAAGCCTTTTGAGAAGTCGCCGGAATCCGCCCATTTGCGCACCGGGGTAAGGTCTCCCGTGTCCAGTACGGCAAGGCCGCCCGGGAGCGCTTTTGCTCCGAGTATCGGGTACGCCTGGTTCAAGCCGTTCCAGCCCTTAATATATACGTACTGGCCTTCAAGCCGGGCCAGGTCTGCAACGTTGCCGTCGAGCCGCGTGATAATCTCGTTTTTAAGCGACAATTCCCGCGTAAAATCCACAACCGAGCCGGTTACCTCTGCGGAGGGGCCGCCCTCTGCGGAGGGAACGCCCTCTGCGGAGGGACCGCCCTCTGCGGACACAGCGTCATGAAGGAAGAAGCTGGGGGCTTTGCCCTGCTCCTGGGAGCGGAAGGCGAAAAACCCTTGGAAGCCGAACACGCCGTCCACTGACACCGCGCCCGTTCCATCGGGCGACCAGGCCACATAGTCCACGCGGCCGCTTTTTAAGGTCACTTTCACCGCCCGCGCATCCTCCGCCAAAAGCACCGCGCGGATGTCCGCAATGAGGCTTTCGCCGTTGTACGGCTCGATAACGGATACAAAGCACGATTCAAGCTCGGCGCCGGAATCGTCCGCGGCTTTGCGCCGCGCCAGCAGGTAGCGGTACGCGGACGGCAGGACCGGATTTTTCTGCGGAGGCGCGCCGTCCGCAAAGGCCACATCATCTACGGGCGACAGCATGGTCAGCTTAAGGTGAACCTCGCTACCCGCGCACCCGACGCCGTAGGTGTCCACTATCCGCCAATCGGCTGAAAACGGAGCGGCCGGGCGTTCGTCGCGCTGGACATTCACCAGATAGCCGTACCCGGAATCATAGGCGCTGCCTTCCGGTATTTCTCCGGAAACCGCGCCGCCCGGCGGGTATGGTATATCCGGCCCGGCGTAAGTGCCGGCATAAGCGCCCGCGGCGTCTTCCTGCCGCTTGAGGCGCAGGCCCCGCGTATCAAAGGCGGAAGCCTCGGCCCCGTGGAAGCTGTACACGTGCTCGCGTCCGCCTTTTATTAAAAAGAAATCCACAATATACGACGAGGCTTCGTCAATCCGCACTGTAACCGCTGTGCGCCGGTACACGCTTGTCTGCGGATATGCGCGGGAAGCGTCCGCGTCTATCAGCTGCACCGGCCCGCCTCCGGCAAAGTGCAGCGGGTCCGCCTGCATAGGGGCGCGCACCTGCATCGCCGCGTCAACCGTGACAGTGTTGTGCGCGATTGTGTTGGAGGACCATTGAATGCGGTTGCCGTTGCGGTTCGCGTTAACCGGGTAGCCAAGGTCCGGCGCAAGGTTCAGGCCAAAGGCGTAAAGGCCGAGGTTAAGCGTGTCCGCTTGGCCATGATGGTCCGACCTGCCGTAATACATGGACAGCGCGCGGCGTGTGTCGGGCGAGCGCGCGCCGTCGGCCAGGGCCGCGAACCCGGCTCCCGCAAGGTTTACGCTTTTCGTCTCCGGCGCGGTGCCTGCCAGAATATCCCCCACAGCGGTTTCCAAGTCCGGCGAAGGTTCAAATATGCCGCCGTGCAGGCCGGAAAGAGCGCCGCCGTAAGACTCTGACAGCAGCCGCGCGGCGCTGGCGTCGCGATACTCGCATACACCCGCCGCGCACTGTGAAACCCACGGCTTGTCAACCGGCTGCCCGGCCAGAAACGCATCCCCGAACGCTGCGGTATACTTTCCGCACAGCCTGGTTTCGGCAAAAGCGGAAAACATTTTGGCGAGCTTAAAGCGCAGAATCCAAGCCGCATCCGCGCCAGCCGTTTTTTTTCCGTCCGCAGGCCCGGGAGTTCCGGTCCCAAGCGTTCCGTCCGCCTGCCGGGAGCGGTAAGCCTCTGTTATTCCAGACAATTCCATAAACGAATTAAGCCACGTCCCGCTATAAGTCATGGAGCCCTCGTGGGTAAAGCCGTCGCGGTCTATCTCGTCCACAAGCAGCCGCAGTATGTCCCCGCCGGTTATCATGCCGTCGGACAGGCAGTAGCGCGCGCAGTTGATGGGAACGCCCATCTCATGCGGCTGGAGAGTCACGCCCGAACGGTCGTTAAACGCCAGCCATTCCTGGGTTTCGGGGCTTTTGTCCAAGGCGAACGCCGCCGCGGCCAGGGCATACTGGTGCATGGCGCCGTTGCCGTTAATCCGGGATTTCTTTACCGCCGGGTAAATCTCCCGCAATATGCCGTTTTCTATCTTTTCGCGCAGTTCCCTGCCCGCCTCCGGCTTAAACGCGTCGTAGGCCAGCGAGAAAAACGGTGTAATGCGCGATTCCTCTATGCTCCCCAGGATTTTTCCCCCGTTGTTGTAATTCCCGTCGCCGTTGAACATCCAGGGCTGTCTTATGAGCCCGGGGAGTCTTTCGTCCAGAAGGGCGTCCCGCTCCTCCGGGAGAACCGCGCGGACCCGGTCCAGCTGCAGCTTTAAACCCCAATACTTCGGATAAGCGCGGCAGTCCATGTCCGGGTATATATCCGCGACCCGCTCCAGCAGGGCTAGGCCGGCTTTGGCAAATCTGACGTCTCCGGCAAGGATGTACGCGTCCCGAAAGGCGTTAAGGGATTCGATAATTAGCCCGTAGGAGCCGTCTGAACCGCGGCCGGGGATAAACCAGAGACTGCGGTTGTAATAGGCTATAAAATTGTAAAACTGCGGCGTGTTCAGCCTGTGATCCGCCGAGGACGCGTCGATTGGCGGGCTGAGCCAGCCAAGGCCGTCGTCCGCGCACCAGCCTTCGCCTCTGTCCTTAAACGCCGGGTCTGTGTTGCGCAGAAACGCCGGGTCCGCCTGCTCGCGCCGGAAAACGCCG
>JAISYE010000120.1 GCA_031297485.1 Clostridiales bacterium | reverse complement strand
TATGCACTGAACTTGATGAGCCAAATTCTTTGGGAAGCGCTTTCCATTGTATCCCCGTTCTTAGCACATAGAATATTGCCTCTAGCACTCGCCTGGGATCCATTGGCTTTCGTCCCCCTCCAGGCGCTCGCTTGTATTCTTTTCCTTCTTCTCTTTCTACTTTTGGTATTAGTCCCTTTACTGCTTCCAAGAACGTTTCTGTTATTTTCCATGACTTTTCTTGTTTCATTTTGCTTCTTCCCCTTTTTATTTATTTATCGTCTTTTTGCACAATAAACTTTAATTAGGGATAAGCTCTAAGGGCCTATCCCTTAATAGGCAAGAATGCTGATTTTACGCCATTTCTGCTTTTTAGCAAATCCAGTATTTAAGCCATTCTGCTTTATTCAGGGATAAGCTCTTAATCATTGTCAGCCTCAATGAGTTCGTGGACGGTCAAGCTTCACTTTGCCCAATTCCACTTCCTCAATCCTGCGGTGAAGTTCAGCCTGATTTTTCGGGTCTTTCAAAATTTGGGTGGCAAGAGTACCCGGCGCTTGCAATAATGGTCGAGCTTGCTCGGCGCTTTGCTGCCATCCTGTTATTTTAAATAGGAAAGCTCGGCGTGTTTCAAAACGGGTATTTCCAGTAGACATTTTTTAGCTCGCCAATATGCCAAAAACCTGTAATTTCAAGGCTTGCCGTCATTCTCATTAATGAAAAGTGTCTACAACTTTTGAAACACGCCGAAAGCTCTCATCCGGGTCTCGTTCCGGACATGGCTTCTTAACGGTGAAGTATCCGCTACAGTCAAGAGTAAAGCCTTTTGACGTCATAAGTGTCGAGCAAGCTCGACTATTAGTCATTTGGATTCCCACCCTATGTGGATTGAAATATAAGCTCCACGCTTTCCGCCAGCCGCAGCCGCGCGTGAAACTTTTCGCCTGTCTGCGGCAAGTGCCCATCCACCTCCAGGCTTTCGCCCTTAAGCAGATGCCGCGTTATTTCCGGTGTCAGTTCCAGCCCGTAATTTTTCAAACTGTTCTTCCATAGCGTAAACTTGCAGCCTGACTTCCAGCGGGCGCAGTAAAAAGCCTTGGTGTTTTCCAAAACATCGCCTTGCCCGCATTTGGGACAGCGCCCAAGGTTTTCAGCTTGGCTTTTCCGTCCGGTACCTTTGGCCCCGCGTTTTCGGAAAGCCTCCTTCGGAAACGCGGCTTCAGCCGTAGAGGCTGCGGCATCTGATGTTATAAACTTCACATAACGCTTGATACTCTGCATGAAACGCTCCGGCGCCATGGTCCCTTTAGCGATAGACGTAAGACCCTTCTCCCATTTGCCGGTTGTTTCAGGCGATTTTAATTCCCGCGGCACAATATCAATAAGCGTCATGCCCTTTTCGCTGGGCACAAGGGTTTTCCCTTTCCGCGATATATACCCTACCTCTATAAGCCGCTCGATTATGGCGGCGCGTGTGGCCGGCGTGCCGAGACCGGATTCCTTCAGCTTTTCCTTTAGTTCCTCGTCCTCCACAAAGCGTCCGGCGTTCTCCATAGCGGACAGCAGCGACGCCTCGTTATAGGGCTTCGGCGGCTGGGTCTTCTTTTTGACGGAACGCGCGTCCGTGATAAACGCCGTGTCATTCGCACGTATGTCCGCTATGGCCGGCTCGTCTTCGTCAGTTTGCTTCTCTGACCTATATAGTTCTTTCCAGCCTTCTTGTACTACAGTTCTGCAGTTTGTCAAAAAATAGTATTGCCCCTCTGGAGGCGGAACTTCCAGATTTTCCACCAAGGTGATCACCCGTTTGGCGTCATATATGAAAGGGGGCATCAGTACCGCTATCAGTCTGCGCGCGATAAGGTCGTATACATTGTACTCGTCGCCCGGCGTCAAGGCGCGTTTTGCTCCGGTCGGAATAATGGCGTGGTGGTCGCTGACTTTGGAATTATCCGCAATCCGTTTTGTTATGGGCAGGGACGGCAGCGCGAGAATTTTGCTCACATACTTCTCGTATTGTTCGAGCGGTATCTTTTTTAAAATGTCCGGCAGTTTGGAAACCATGTCAGAAGTTAAATACCTGCTGTCTGTGCGCGGATAAGTAATCAGCTTCTTTTTTTCGTATAAATCCTGCGCGATTGAAAGGGTCTTTTGGGCTGAAAAACCAAAATACTTGTTGCAGTCCCGCTGCAGTTCGGTTAAATCGTATAACAAGGGCGGCGGTTCCTTTACGCGCTTGGATTCCGCCGAGGCTATCCGCGCGTCCCTGCCGCGTACTGCGTCGGCTATTGCCTTGGCTTTCTGCTCGCTGTCTATTTCTGTGCGGAATTTATCGCCGCCTTCTTTCGAGGCCGTACCGTCAGACTCTCCGGGCTTAAACCATGTCCCCTTGAATATGCTGCCCTGGGAACGTATATCCGCCACAACTTCCCAATAGTCCTTGGGCACGAAGGCGTTTATTTCGCGCTGACGCGCCACGATAATGGCAAGCGTGGGAGTTTGCACGCGCCCTACCGAAAGCAGGGCGCCGTAACGCACGGTATACGCCCGCGTAGCGTTTATACCCACGAGCCAGTCCGCTTCTGACCGGCATTTAGCCGAAGCGTACAATAAATCGTATTCGCTGCTGTTTTTTAATTTAGCGAACCCTTCACGGATAGCTTCGTCGGTCATACTGGAAATCCACAGACGCTTAACAGGTTTAGCGCCCTGAAGTTCCGTCCCCGCCGGAAGTTCCGTCCCCGAGTGTACGAACATATAGATATACCTGAAAATGAGTTCGCCTTCGCGCCCGCTGTCTGTGGCGCAGATTATTTCACCTACGTTTTTGTCTGTCATCAGTTTCTTTAAAATATTTAACTGCGCCCTTGTCTTAGTCAGTGGCTTAAGTTTGATGTCCCGCGGAATTATCGGCAGGGTTTCCGCCCGCCATTTTTTCAGGCCGGCGTCATAATCCTCAGGGTCGCACAAGGTTATAAGATGTCCGATTGCCCAGCTGACTATATATCTTTCGGAAAACAAGAACCCTTCCCCTTTTTGCGCGCAGCCCATTACCCGCGCAATATCCCTTCCTACGGATGGTTTTTCCGCTATAATAAGAGTTTTCATCGCCGGCTAACTATTGCAGGGGCGAACCGCGTCCGTCCGCGTCAGTTTATCTATGCCAGCCTCTATTCTGGCAACGCTCTCGTCCCTGCCAAGCATGTGGAGGATTTCCGCCGCGCCGCAGGGTGTGGCCTGCCTGCCGGAAACCGCTATCCTCACAGGCCATAGGACTTGACCATTTTTAAGGCCGAGTTCCTCCGCCGTTGCCAGCAACAGATCGTGAAGCGCCTCCGAATTTGGAACTTCCGGTTTACTCCAGGGCGTGTCCTTAAGTTTTTCACGGACAGCGGACAGGCTGCGCAGGGAAATCTCCTCCGTTGTCTTCATTTTCTTATTGACATACAGCTCTGTGCTATACTCGGGCAAATTATCAATAAAGTCTATTAATCCGGCCGTGTCTTTGACGAATTCTACCCGTGTTTGCGCCATTGCGGCAAGCTTTCTCATATCCATAGGACGTATTACAGCTTTCGACAAAACAGGAAGCGCAAGTTTGTAAAACTCATCCGGCGGCATTTTTTTAATATATTCGCCGTTCATCCAAGCTAGTTTCTTTAAGTCGAACACAGAAGGTGATTTGCTTATACCGCGTATATCGAAAGCATCCGCCAGCTCCGGCAGTGTAAAAAATTCCCTGTTGTCTCCGGGACTCCAGCCCAGCAAGGCAATATAATTTATAATTGCCTCCGGCAGAAACCCTTGCTCCATCAGGTCCTCAAAGGAAGCCGCCCCGCCCTTGCGCTTGGAAAGTTTAGCGCCTTCCCCGTCTGTTATAAGCGGCAAATGGACATACGCGGGAATCTTCCATCCAAAGGCATTATACAGCAGGTTATACTTAGGCGCGGAGGAAATATACTCGCTGCCGCGCAGAACATGGGTTATGTCCATGTAATGGTCGTCCACTACGTTGGCGAAGTTATATGTGGGAAGCCCATCGGACTTTATCAAAATTTGATCCTCAATTTCGTCATTATTTACCGTAACGTCGCCGTAGACCTCGTCGTGGACATTTGTCACGCCTTCCGGCACCCGCTGGCGGATTACATAGGGTTCGCCCCGCTCCGCCCGCGCCAAGGATTCTGTTGGGCCAACAGCCAGACAGCGTCTGTCGTATTTTGCGTAAGCATCCTGTTCGTGCAGAGCGTCCAGACGCTCCTTCGCGCAAAAACAGCGATAGGCCCAGCCGCTTTCTATCAGATGGTTGGCTGCGTCCATGTATATTTGGCGGCGCTGGCTTTGAATATATGGCCCGTAGGGCCCGCCGATGTCCGGCCCTTCGTCGTGTATAAGACCCGCTGTTTTCAGCGTTCTGAAAATTATGTCTTCCGCGCCTTCCACATACCTGCCCTGGTCTGTATCCTCTATGCGGACCACAAACTTCCCGTTCTGGGATTTTGCTATCAGGTATTCGTACAGGGCTGTCCGCAAGTTGCCCACATGCATGTAACCCGTTGGGCTGGGCGCGAACCGCGTTCTTGTCATTGCTATCACTCCTTTAACGGGGGCGGACACAGTCCGCCCCTATAGCGCGCGCCACGCCGCTTTGCGCCGCAGCTTCCGCTACGGCGTTCGCTACAGCGTTCTTAACGCCTGGATCAAAGGCCGACGGAATAATATATTCCGGTCTTATGTCGGTTACTAATCCCGCCAAGGCATAAGCCGCCGCTATTTTCATCTCGTCATTAATATCACGGGCGCGGACATCCAGCGCGCCGCGGAAAATATATGGAAAGGCCAGCACATTGTTTATCTGGTTGGGAAAGTCGCTGCGGCCCGTGCCCACTACGGCAGCGCCCGCCTCCAGGGCTTCGCCGGGCATAATCTCCGGTATGGGGTTCGCCATAGGAAATACAATCGGGTCTTTTGCCATCTTTCGTACCATATCGGGTGTCAGCGCCTTTGGGGCGGATACGCCTATAAATACGTCCGCGCCGGTAATAACGTCCCCCAGGCTCCCTGTTTTTTTTCCGCGGTTAGTCACGGACGCTATTGCGAATTTTTCACGCTTCAAATCCTGGCGACCTTCGTATATAGCGCCCTGTCTGTCGCACATTATAACATTTTGCATCCCCAGCCGCATTAGCAGCTTCACGATCGCCATACCTGCCGCGCCGGCGCCGTTTATTACAACGGACACATCTGCCAGCTTCCTGCCGGTCAGTTTAAGCGCGTTAAACAGGGCGGCCAGCACAACCACAGCGGTTCCATGCTGGTCGTCGTGGAATATGGGAATGTCGCAGCGTTCCTTAAGCCGCTGTTCAATTTCAAAACAGCGCGGAGCGGAAATATCCTCCAGATTTATACCGCCGAAACTGCCGGCTAACAGCGCCACAGTATTTACAATATCCTCTGTATTCTTGGACCGTATACACAGGGGCACAGCGTCCACACCGCCAAATACCTTAAACAGCGCGCACTTGCCTTCCATTACAGGCATACCCGCTTCCGGGCCTATATCTCCCAAACCCAGCACAGCCGAGCCGTCGGTTACAACCGCCACTGTGTTCCAACGTCCCGTAAGTTCGAAGCTCTTGGCAGGGTCACGCTGTATTTCAACGCATGGCCGCGCCACACCCGGCGTGTAGACTAGAGAAAGCTCGTCTCTTGTGCTGACGCGGACTTTTGGGGTAATTTCCAATTTGCCTCGCAATTTATAATGAAGGGCTAAGGATTCTTCCATGTAATTCATATTACCGCTCCTCTGGGACCGGAGTTCCCAGCGTGTCTGGAGCTTCCGGTTTCAACTTTCTAAATTCCCTTACCAGGAACGCCACTCCTACTACAAACGCGATAATGTCAGCGGCAGGAGTCGCGAACCAAATACCGTCAAGGCCAAAAAACATCGGCAGCAGAATTAAAGCCGGTATCATAATTATAACCTGCCGCAGCATATTCAAGATTATGGACATCTTCGCGCGGCCAATGGATTGGATAAAGTTAAGGGTTGGCGAAAGGAACCCCACGGTCAGCAGCGCGGCCTGAGAAATTCTCATGCCGTGGGTGCCAAGCGTGATAAGCTGCCGAGACTCTCCGCCGGGGCCGGAACTTCCGGTGAACAGCGCCACAAGCTGGGACGCAAACAACATAATACCAATAAAACCTGCCGAGCATATTATCATGCAATAAACAACGCTCCAGCGGAAGGCCGTCTTGACACGCCTGTAGTCCTTTCTGCCGTAGTTAAACCCTATAATTGGCTGAGTGCCCTGGTTTATTCCGAATATCGGCATTAAAACAAACATCGTCACGCTGTTTATAATCAGCATGGCGGATATTGCTAAGGACTCGCTGCCTGTATCCAGCCTGCCGTAGTAGGCCAGGCTGTAATTTACCACAACTTGAACGATACTGGCGGCAGCTTGCATCAAGAAAGGCGAAACGCCAATAGAGCAGATTTCCGCAATAATATCCAGCCGAGGGCGCAGGTTTGCTAATTTCAAACGCAGGGCCGGGTCTTTAGAAAAGTAATAAGACATAACCCAAAGGCATGAAGCGCATTGCGAAATTATAGTGGCTAAGGCCGCGCCCGCCACACCCATATCGAACACGAAAATAAAAACCGGGTCAAGAATAATATTGGTAATAGCGCCCAGCAACTGAGTGGACGCGAACCGTTTCGGGTTGCCCGTGGCGCGTATGGGGTGGTTCATTCCAAAGGACATGAGGCTGGCCGTCAGGCCCGATATAATAATGGTAATGTACTCGTCAGCGTAACCCAGCGTAGCGGCTGTCGATTCGTTTTCGCCGCCTATAAACGCCGCGATAAGCGGGCGTTTAAATATCAGGCCCAGTACGGTAAGTATTACAGCGAAAAAGATTATCATTGACAAACCTTGGCCCAATATCTTCTCCGCTTTGTCACGTTCGCCGCGGCCAAGGCTTATGGAAATCCGCGTTGCCGCGCCGATTCCAACTAACATGGAAACCGCCATACCAACCGTCATAATGGGCATACACAGGCCGATACCCGCCAGCGCCTCTTCTCCTATCCCAGGTATACGCCCCACCCAGAAACGGTCCACCACGTTATACAATCCATTTACCAGCATACCGATTACTGTTGGTATGGAATACATCAGCACCAGTTTTTTTAAATCTTCAGACGCCATTCGCTTTTCGGTAGGCGTCAAGTTTGTTTGTGACATTAATGCAGCTCCTTTTGTGATTTTAATATTATTACTCTTCCTGGTTAAACTCCAGATTTTGGGTTTTCCTATTTTCAAAGTGGCGCAGCAGGTCGTCCGCAATACTCTTAATAACAACGGCCACAGGTATGGCGATAATAAGTCCTACAACGCCGAAGTAGGCGCCGCCGATGGTAATGCTGACAATAACAAACAGAGGGCTTATTTTCAGCGAGCCGCCCAGTACCCAGGGCATTAAAATATTGCCGTCCAGCTGCTGCATGACCAGTACGATGACAAGGGTAATAAGCGCCTTAGTCGGCCCGCCGGTGAACAAAATAATGAGTACGGATACAAGCCCGCTTATTATAGCGCCGAAGTAAGGTATAATATTCATGATTCCAATCATAATCCCCAGCATAAAGGAATATTCCGGGCTGATAAACGACAGGCTCAGCACAGCCAGCGTTCCTATAATAACGGCGTCAATTATTTGGCAATAGAGATATTTATTAAAGTTTATGTCTATTGCAGATAAATATTTTAAAGCTACGTCAAGAACATTTTTCTTAATAATAACGCGCAAAATCCGCATAAGGTATTTCTTAATGGATTCTGCTTCCAGCATCAAATAAATAGATGATATAACCGCGATTATCAGGTTTAAAACATAGCTTGAGACATTGGCCACAACCTTTATAGAATTGCTGATGTTTTCTATAGACGCGATTATGTCATTCAGCTGTATTGTCTCAAACAGCGAAAGTATCGAAAAAGAGCTTAGAAATGAATCTATAGCATCCTTAAAAATAAAATCCTCATGGGAAATAAAATTCATTAGGGAATTAAGCCCCCGGCTGAAGTATGACGGAAAGGTCTGCACAAAGGTGTTGAGACTGCGGTATATATTTGGCAGAATGATACTCAACAATATAAAAATAACAAAAAAGAACAGTATCATTGTTATTATAATACTTAGAGCCCTGGTACGGAACTTCCGGTTGGTGTTTTTTAAAATTTTAGGATGATGAAGGCGGACCCAATCTATCCAGCGCAGATAACCCTTTTGAATTAACTTTTCAATACGCCTGCGCGGAATGTTCAGTATATAGGCCAAAATAAACCCCATAAAAAAAGGCGACAATACGCCTAAAAATTCACTCATACGGGATAATACCAAGGAAAATTCCGGCAAAATCCTATAGGCAAATATAACAGCCAGCGCTAATGTAAAATAAAAAATCCACCTTTTAAAAACAGAACTGCTTAAAAATTTTTTCACGGTATTTTCACCTCTGGGACCGGATTATCCGACGGGGCCGGACCGTTCCGGGCATTTAATAATTCCAGCGTAAGTTTTAGCAACGTAGGTTTGGTATTTAAGGCAGGGTCGCGCAAAACCGCGTCCAGCGCGGCGTTTAGGGCGTCTCCTGTCGGCTTGCCCGGCTTAAAGCCCGCTTTGATCAGATCCCTGCCGTTTATCGCTAAATTGGAAAGGTTAAGGCAATTTCCGGCAGCTGTAATTTTGCCTACAGTTGTTTCAATATCGGCGCGCAAACCGTGGTCCACACGGTTAAAAATTTCCGCAACAGCCAGGCAGTCTGTCAACTGCCCGGCGTTCAGCCTTGACATTGCCTTGCGGACATAATAAAGCGACGGGTTTGAGAGCATACGCGAAAACAAAGAATCTTTCTCGGACAGTTCTCTTACGCGTAGCGACACGGCGCGGATTGTCTTGGTATCAAAGCGCATACCGCGTAAAAGCTCCGCGGCTTGAGACTCCGGCATGAAACATAACAAGAGTGTCAAACGGTTTACCGCGTTAGAGGCAGGGTCCGCCTCCCACCCGCCCGCCGTAAGGGCCGGCAGTATTTTATCGGCGTTTTCGCGCAAGTACTCCGCTGCCCGCGGGTAACAATAATCCATTAAACCTGTGAGGACAACGGACATTATCCCTTGCGGGCTGGCAGACAGCAATATTTTTAAAATTTCGTCGCGAATACGTTCCGCGCTTATTTTTTCTATCAACGCACTGTTGCGTATAATTGAGGCGTATGTCTCGCTCTCGATTTCAAAACCTAACTGGGCGCGAAAGCGCAAGGCCCGCAGCATTCTGAGGCTGTCTTCGCCGAAACGCTCGTCCGGCCTGCCTACCGTGCGGATAATCCTTTTTTCTATATCCCCTATGCCTCCGAAGGGGTCCACAAAGCCTTCCGAATAATGATAGGCTATCGCGTTTATGGTAAAGTCGCGGCGGCCGAGATCCTCGGCCAGGGTGCTGGTGTATGTCACAATGTCCGGCCTGCGCCCGTCCGAATATTTGCCGTCTACCCTATAGGTGGTTACTTCGTAGGCTTTATTCTTTATAAGTACTGTAATTGTGCCGTGCTTACCGCCTGTGTTTACTGTTCTGGAAAACACGCGTCTGACTTCGTCAGGCGCCGCGCTGGTAGTAATATCCCAATCCTTGGGCTGCCTGCCCATTACCGCGTCGCGCACGCAGCCGCCCACCGCGTAGGCTTCGTATCCGCTCTCGTTAAGCCTGGCTATTATAAATTCCGCGTCGTCAATAAGGCGCAAACCTAACACCCGCTTTCAGCCTCTATTTATCAAGCCCTTTAGTTTGTCCAAGGGAGTGGGGTTCTTTTGCCTTTTCGCCTCTTTTTTCTGTTTGGCCAGTTTCTTCATTTCAGCCTCGGACTTCATGCCCTTCATACTGACTATATAAAGCCCGGCAATTTCAACCGTCACGTTCTTTTTAACCGGAATAACCTCAAATACCCTTTTATCGCATATAAACGTATGAATCTGCGGTCCGACTTTTGCCTTAACAAAGGGCATTTTTATAAATTTATACGTTACCGGCATTTTTTCCGTAACCGCCTTTGGCATATTGGCTTCCGCCATCTTAGTTTTCTTTTTGTCTATTACAAAAATAGTCGCGGATTGTTTAGTCCGTTTTATTGCTTCCTCCTGCTCGCCCATTTTACGATAAGCCCAGCGGTTAAGGAAGTACAGGCCGCCGAACACGCCGGCGGCTATTAAAAAAATTACCAGTATTAAACTTGGCACATCCATTAATATCACTCCTCATTCGGGCAAACACAGTTCGCCCCTTGCGGCATCCGGGCGGACGCAGCTTGTCCCTCAATATCCGAGCGGACCCGCCCGGCACAGTTCGCCTCTATAATTCGGTAATAATCTTCGCCATACCCACAACAGTTACGCCGGGGTTTAAGTTTATCAGCTTTACCCCTGAGGTAATCCGCCCTGTTGTGGAAATGCTGCTGACGCTGATGCGCAGGACTATTCCCTCGGAATTAATCAGCATCAGCTCGTCGCTGTCCGTTACTCTGGCGACGCCGGTCACATACCCTGTCTTTTCCGTTATTTTATAAATTTTAAGTCCTACGCCGCCCCTGTGCCGCAATGTGAATTCCTCTTTGTCTGTGCACTTGCCGTATCCATTGTCAGACACAAATATTATTTTGTCGGAATTATCTGAGGCCGCTCCTTCTGGGGTCTCACCGGAAGCGGTTCCGCCTGACGTTTCAACCTCGCCGGATGTTTCGGCACTAAGGGTATCGGCGGAAACCACGCAATCGCCCTCGCGCAGCAATATTCCCCGCACGCCCGCGGCCGTCCTGCCCATTGGCCGGACCTCGCTTTCGGAAAAACGCAGGCCCATTCCTTTCTTTGTCGCTATAAACACTTCCTGGTCGCCGCTTGTGCGGAGCACAGTTATGAGTTCGTCGCCCTCCCTGCAGTTAAGCGCGATTATCCCTGTTTTTTTAATGTTAGAAAAATGTGACATGGCGGTTTTTTTGATAATTCCATCCTTTGTTACCATTAAAAGATATTCGTCGTCCTTAAAATCCTTTATTGGCACCACTGAAGCTATCCGCTCGCCGCCGCTTAAGTTTAACAGGTTTACTATGGCCGTTCCCCTGGCCGTGCGGCCGGATTCAGGTATTTCATAGACCTTTATGCGGTACGCGCGGCCCATTGTTGTGAAAAACAGTACATAGTCGTGACTGTTTGCTACAAACAGATTCTTGACTATGTCCTCTTCACGGGTCTGCATGCCTACTATGCCTCGGCCGCCGCGTCTCTGGGTCTTATAAGTGGCCAGCGGCAGACGTTTTATATAATTAAGATGCGTCATTGTTATAACGCAGTTTTCGTCGGTTATCAAGTCCTCCGGTATTATTTCGCCAGGGTCGTGTATTATTCCGGTGCGCCGTTCGTCCCCGAATTTTACCTTTATTACCAATAGTTCTTCCTTTATAACGCCATACAGCAATTTTTCATCATTCAGGATTGCGGTAAGCTCCTCTATAAGGTGCTTGATTTCCTCGTACTCCTCCTGTATTTTACCGCGCTCCAACCCTGTCAGGCTTCTTAAGCGCATTTCCACAATCGCGCCCGCCTGCTCCTCAGCCAGCCCAAAACGTTCTGACAAGGCGCTGCGCGCCTCGGCTGTGTCTCTGGATGCGCGGATTATGGCTATAACCTCGTCGATATTATCCAGGGCTAAAATAAACCCCTCTAAAATATGAGCGCGTTTTTGGGCCTTGGCAAGGTCAAACCTGATGCGGCGGGACACCACGTCCTTTTGATGTTCCAGGTAATAAAGCAGCATATCCAGCAGGTTGATAACGAGCGGCTTATTGTCCACCAGCGCCAGCATGTTTATGCCGTAGCTTTCCTGCAGCTGGGAATTTTTATAGAGTTTATTGAGAATGACATTCGCGTTAACGTCACGCCGCAGCTCTATTACAACCCGCATTCCCTCACGGTCGGACTCATCACGGACGTCGGATATGCCGTCGATCTTTTTTTCGTTTACCAGCGTCCCTATCTTTTCTACCAGGCGCTCTTTATTTACTTGGTAGGGCAGTTCGGTTATTACTATACGGTCGCGGCCGCCGGACATTGGCTCTATTTCCGAAACCGAACGCACGACCACTCGGCCATGTCCGGTGCGGTATGCCTGCTTTACGCCGCTTGTGCCAAGTATAACCGCGCCGGTAGGATAATCCGGGCCTTTGATTATTTCCAAAAGTTCGCTTATATCTGTCTCACGGTTTTCAATTATACGGTTATCTATTATCTTTACTACCGCGTCTATTGCCTCCCGCAGGTTATGGGGCGGAATATTAGTCGCCATGCCTACCGCAATGCCGGAAGAGCCGTTTACCAGCAGCTGAGGGAATCTGGCGGGCAGAACGGTCGGCTCGCGCAGTTCCTCGTCGTAATTTGGCATGAAGTCTACGGTTTCTTTATCTATATCCGCAAGCATTTCCACCGATATTCTGGAAAGCCGAGCTTCCGTATAGCGCGGCGCCGCGGGCATATCTCCGTCCACGGAACCGAAATTGCCATGTCCGTCCACTAACATGTAACGCATTGAAAAATCCTGTGCCATACGCACCATCGCGTCATATATTGACGATTCCCCGTGGGGGTGGTACTTACCCATTGTATCGCCCACAATACGCGCCGATTTCTTGTAAGCCTTATTTGGCTCCAAGTTAAGCTCGTTCATAGAGTACAATATCCTGCGGTGCACTGGTTTCAAGCCGTCCCGCACATCCGGCAGCGCCCTTGCCACTATGACGCTCATTGCGTAATCAATATACGAATTGCGCATTTCTTCTTCTAAGCTTATTAGTACGATTTTTTCTTGCTGTTGCTCGTCCATTATACGTCTCCTGCAGCTATATATTCAAGCCCCGCATGGGCGAACAGCGTTCGCCGGCATCTGCTTGTGTCTATTTAGAGGTCAAAACATCAAAACCTTGGGGCTCTGCCCCAAACCCCGCTGGGGACTTCGCCCCCAGACCCCTTCTTAAGTGCGGTGAGTTCAGCGCTTTTTTAATGCAGGTACAGCCTTTTCGCTAAAGGGATTATTTGTTTTTTTCTTAAGTTCGCGCTTATGGGGACTCGTTCCCAGGCTCCTTCTTGCGCTCCGCGCTCACTCATTAAAGGACCCGACGAACAAGCGCATTACACCTCTGAATAGACACCCTAGCTCTATATATCCAAATTTTTTACGTATTTCGCGTATTCCTGAATAAACTCCCTTCGAGGCTCCACGTTATCCCCCATCAGCTGGGTAAATATCTCGTCCGCTAAGATAGCATCATGCTGTCTGACTAAGCGCAGTATCCTCCGGTCGGGGTCCATAGTTGTTACCCAAAGCTGTTCCGCGTCCATTTCGCCCAAACCCTTGTAACGCTCTATGGGCTTGATCCCTTCACGGCCTATTTCGTCCAGCTTGTTTTCAAGCTCTTTGTCAGTATACACATAGTATTCGTTCTTGCCTTTTTCGATTCTAAACAGCGGCGGCTGGGCGATGTAGACTTTTTCACACTCTATAAGCTGCTTCATAAACCGATACATAAAGGTCAGCAGCAGTGTACGAATATGGGCGCCGTCCACGTCCGCGTCCGTCATTATTATTATCTTGTTATAGCGCAGTTTGGAAATGTCAAAATCATCGTGGATACCTGTGCCGAACGCGGTTATCATTGCCTTTATCTCCTCGTTCGAGAGTATCTTATCCAGCCGCGCTTTTTCCACATTCATTATTTTGCCGCGCAGGGGTAAAATCGCCTGGGTTTTGGAGGTGCGCGCGCCTTTAGCGCTGCCGCCTGCGGAATCGCCTTCCACTATGAATATCTCGCTTTTTTCCGGATCCCGTTCCGAACAATCCGCCAGCTTGCCTGGCATACGGGCGGTTTCCAGCACGCTTTTGCGGCGTACCAGCTCGCGGGCTTTTTTCGCGGCTTCCCTTGCCCTGGCGGCTAAAACGGCCCTGTCGATTATCTGCCGCGCTACTGCCGGGTTTTCCTCCAAAAAATACTTCAGGTATTCTGAGACGACCGAATCAACCGCGGTCCGCACCTCCGAATTGCCCAGTTTTGTCTTGGTCTGGCCCTCGAACTGGGGTTCTGAAATTTTTATGCTGATTATCGCCGTCAGACCTTCCCTGACGTCATCGCCGGACAGGTTTTTTTCGCTTTCTTTTAACATGCCTTGCTTCCGCGCGTAGTCGTTAAGGGTTTTTGTCAGCCCTGAACGGAACCCTGACAGGTGTGTGCCGCCTTCCGGGGTATTTACGTTATTGGCGAAGGTATGGGTATTCTCAATAAACTCATCGTTGTATTGCAGTGATACCTCCACGTACACGCCGTCACGCTCCGCCTCGGCGTAAAACGGGTCTGGGAACAGCGGTTTGCGGTTTCTGTTTATATGCTGCACAAACTGTTTTATGCCGCCTTCGTAGTGATATGTGTTCTCTTTTTCCTGACCCTCGCGTTTATCAGTTAAGTTTATGCGCAGGCCCTTTGTTAAAAAGGCGAATTCCTGCAGCATTAACTTTAATATATCAAAATTCAGCTCCAGTTCCTCAAAAATTTTATAGTCTGGCTTAAATTGTATAAATGTGCCGCTTTTATCCGTATCGCCTACCAAGTGAATTTTTTCAGCCACATCGCCGCGTTCAAACCGCTGCTCGTATACCTTGCCGTCAGACGATATCCGCACGAACATCCATTCCGAAAGGGCGTTCACAACAGACGCGCCCACTCCGTGCAATCCCCCTGACACCTTATAACCGCTTCCGCCGAATTTTCCTCCGGCGTGCAGCACGGTAAACACCACCTCAGCCGCCGACACTCCGCGCTGATGCTGTATGCCTGTGGGGATTCCACGCCCGTCATCTTGTACCGATACTGTATTGTCAGGGTAAATCACAACCTCGATGTTTTTGCAATATCCTCCCAGCGCCTCGTCCACCGCGTTGGTTACAATTTCGTATACCAAGTGATGCAGACCCTTGCTGGACGTATCGCCAATATACATGCCCGGGCGCTTGCGCACCGCCTCCAAACCTTCCAGCACCTGTATTTGAGTTTCGTCGTATGAGATATTCGTAATTTCAGCTGCCATGTCTATCTCCTTCATTGAATATGGTTCCGTTTATTACTCTAAACACTGTGTTTGCGCTGCCGGCACGTTTCAAAAAATCTTCCGCGCCTGTGCATGTTATTAAGGACTGGACCTCTGTAATTTTTTTAACCAGGTATGTCTGACGCGATTCGTCAAGCTCACTCATTACATCGTCCAACAGCAGCACTGGCAACAGTTTTTTTTCTTTTTTTATAAGCTCTATTTCCGCGAGTTTCACTGACAGCGCGGCTGTGCGCTGCTGGCCCTGGGAGCCGTACACTCTGCCGTCGCTGCCGTTTACTAAAAACAAGAGGTCGTCTTTATGAACTCCAATGGAGGAACTGCCCAACTGAATATCCCTTCGTATGTTTTTTGCCAGTTTCTCCGCAAAGTCTTCCGCCGCAACATTCGGTTTATAAATTATTTCCAATTTTTCCTTTCCGCCTGTTATAGCGGCGTGTTTTTCGCCCGCAAGCAAGGACATGGATTCTATAAATTTTTTCCGGTGTTCGATAATCTTTACGCCGTGGGCTGCCAGGTTTTCGTCCCATACCGGCAGCGTATCCCTAAGCTGGCCTCCGGCGCTTTCTATTTTTTTAAGCAGGTTATTGCGCTGTTTTAATGCTTTTACATACTGTTGTATTTCATAATAATAGACCTTGCTTAACTGACAGAGTTCCATGTCCATAAACCTGCGTCTGTCCGCTGGACCGGATTTTATCAGGTTTAAATCCTCCGGGGAAAAGATCACCACGTAGAGTACGCCGAACAGGTCTCCGATATTCTTTATGGCCACGCCGTTTATTGCCACGCCTTTTTTTTCGTTTTTCCGCAGGTGCAAGTCTATGCGGTTTGCGGCGCCGGCGCGTACTGTAAGTTTAATATGGGCCGAGTCGCTTCCGAACTGTATCAGTTCTTTTAAGAGACTGGTCCGCTGCGAACGGCCGGTGGCGCACAGGTATATGGATTCCAGCAGGTTTGTCTTGCCCTGGGCGTTCGCCCCGCTGAAGATATTAAGGTTTTCCCTGAGGTTGAGGCTCAGGGTGTTAAAATTTCTGAAATTCAAAAGCGACACATTTGTTATAACCACTAGTGACAACCTCCGGGCGGGGCGGGTAATCCAATTATATTATTGCCTTATAAATTAATTATTTTACCCGTAACGGTAATATTAAAAATTTTGCGTCTTGGTTATTAAGGCCGCGTATGGTGCATGGGCTTAAGGCAGTGGTCATTTTTATGTTTACTATATCCTCTTCCACAGCGCGCGCAGCGTCCAGAATGTACTTTGGGTTGAAGGCGATAATCAGATTTTCGCCGTCGCAGTCGATTCTCAGTTCGTCGTAGGCTGTGCCAATCTCTGTATTTGAGGTTATTATCAGCAGTTCGTCGGAAATTTCAAGTTTTATAGGGTTCTTTTTAATGTCCCGGGAGGCTATTAAGCTGACGCGTTCCAATGAATCTATAAAATCCACGCGCGGCAGTGTTATTTGTGTTGTATAATCCTCCGAGAATATGGGCACATAGTTTAAAAACTCTCCCGCTATCAGGTTTGAGGTCATTGTAAATATTTCCGTTTTAAACACAATATGGCGTTCTCCCACTGAGACGCATATGCTTTCATCCGAGCCGATCAGCTTGCTTATTTCGCTCATTGTGTTTGCCGGTACAATAGCTTTTTCGTCGCCCGTATTTTCGCCTCGCGTTACAGGTATCTGGGTATACGAAATACGGAAGCCGTCCACTGTCACAAGGCGCAGGCAGTCATCCGCAACTTCCAGCAGCACGCCCATCAGTGCGGGCTTAGTCATATCCATTGAAACCGAAAATATAGTCTGGCCGATCCCCTTTTTTAAGTCGCCGGCGTTTACCATATACTGCCCAAGCTGTTTGACATCCGGCTGCGCTGGGTATTCTTCCGGGTTGGAACCCAAAATTTTAAATTCTGACCGGCCGCTTTTTATCAAGGTAATATTATTTTTTTGGACCGAAATTTTTATGGGCGCGCCGTCCGGCAGGCGTCTTATTATGTCATAAAACATACGGAATTCCAGCGCCACCGCTCCGAGTTCCGTTACCTCGCAGGCGGCTGGCGCCGTATTTATCGACATTTCGCCGTTGGACGCCAAAAGCTCAAAGCTATTCTCACCGGCGCTGAGTACGACGCATTTTAATATTTCCATCGTACTATGGCTTGAGACAGCTTTAACCGCCACGTTCAGCTGATCCAACATTATTTTTTTATCACACGTTATATTCATGTCGCTGCTCCTTTCTGTAACAAACGGCTTTTAGTTTAGGTCTCAAGGTCAAAACCTTAATACCTTGGGGCTTTGCCCCGTACGCGCGGACTTAAGGCTTGGGGAAGGTCAAAAGATTAAGACCTTGGGGCCAACGAACAAACCATCGTTAGGCCCCAAACCCCGCTGGGGACTCGTCCCCAGACCCCTTCTTCAAGTGCGGCGGGTGCGGCACTTTTCTGTAGGGGCGGACCTAACGGTGAATTGTCCGTTGGTTTGTCCGCTTTCAATAAAACGGATGGGGTATTTTTTAAGTTCGCGTCTGTGGGAGTTGTTCCCAAATCTTTTCTTTTTGCGTCATTTGCTCGTCAGTGTATGTGTATAATAATAATTTATAGTAATAGTAGTAGTATAGGCGGTGAATATGTGGAAAAGTCATTTTTTCGTGACTGGCGCCACGGTTGCTGAGGTTGACAACTATGTTTATAACTTTTTTAAAACAGCTGGCTTATCAACACTATCAACAAAACATATAACCGCCCATTGCTTTGTACACTCGTTCCACAAACAAATAAGTGCGGGTGAAGGCAGTTCGCCCCTGCAGCAAATCTCAATGCCTCCCTTATTGAAAAATCGGAACCCCGCATCAAAAAGCGCCGCACTCGCCGCCCTTAAGAAGGGGTCTGGGGGCGAAGTCCCCAGCGGGGTTTGGGGCCTAACGATGGTTTGTTCGTTGGCCCCAAGGTCTTAATCTTTTGACGTAGTAATTAGACCATAACCGCACGCCGCCTATAGTTTGGGGCAGAGCCCCAAGGTCTTAATCTTTTGATCTTGACCTTCAGTTATTCCTTGATCTTGTTTTCCAAGTTAAATAAAGTGTTCTGCAGCTTCAGGTCGTTCTCCATCATGTCGGTGATTTTGTCGCAGCCGTGAATAACGGTGGAGTGGTCCCTGCCGCCGAAAGCCTCGCCTATTTTTGGAAGGGACTTGTCAATAATCTTCCTGCAAAGATACATTGCCACCTGCCTTGGAAAGGCGATGTTCTGGGTGCGGCGCTTGCCCTTCATTTCCTCAATTGTAATGTTGTAGTGCTCGGCTACAATTTCCTGTATCAGGTCAATGTTAATCTCGCGTTTTTCGGTTTCCCCTATCAGTTCAGATACCACCTTCTTTGCCAGTTCAATGTTTATTACGGACTTGTTTAGCTTGGCGTAGGCTGTGACGCGGTTAAACGTGCCCTCTAAGTCGCGGATGTTGGATGTTATGCTCTTGGCTATGTATTCCGTAACATCCACAGGCAGTATAATGTGATTAAACTGCGCTTTCTTTTCCAAAATAGCCATCCGCGTCTCAAAGTCCGGCAGCGTCACGTCTACCGGCAGCCCGCAGGCGAAACGGGACCGCAGGCGGTTCTCCAGCCCCTTGATCTCCTTGGGCGCTTGGTCGCTGGATATGACAATCTGCTTGCCAGACTCGTACAGCGTGTTGAAGGTATGGAAAAATTCCTCCTGTGTCCTGTCCTTGCCTGAAAGGAATTGTATGTCGTCTATCAGCAGCGTGTCTATAACTCGGTACTTGTTTCTGAAGGCTTCGTTCCTGCCCTCGCGTATCGCGTGCACAAGCTCGTTTGTAAACGCTTCCGTCGTTACGTACAGTACCTTGCACTCCGGATTCTGTTCCAAGATAAAATTGCCTATCGCCTGCATTATGTGCGTCTTCCCAAGCCCAACGCCGCCGTAAAGATACAGTGGGTTGTACGTGTTCGTCTGACCCGGCGCCTCGGCTACGGCCAGCGCCGCGGCGTAGGCCATCTCATTGCTCTTGCCGGGCACAAAAGTCTCGAATAAATACCGCCTGTTAAGCAAAGCCTTATATGGAGACTGCGAAACTTTTTTTTTAATATCCTCCGGACTGAGCACTACCGATACCTCGTAATTCCCGTTTGCCACAGCGTTAAAACTGTTGGTTATCTCGTGCAGATACCTGGATTCAATTGTGTCTTTATAAATCACTTCACGCGCTTTTAAAAACAGGATGTTGTCCTCCAAGCACAGCGGCTGCAAAGATTTTATCCATACTTCAAAAGCCACCTCGTTTACATTGTGTTCTATTAAGTTAAGCGCCTCGTCCCAATACTGCTGCAAAAAATGTTCGTCCATTCTGTCACCCCCATCTCAGCAAAGTTATTAACCGTGTTGATAATTTATTTATCCACAGGTACAGGCCTGTATTTATAATGAAAATACCATCTATTCTAAAGTTATCAACAAAACAATCAACAACCTGTTGATAACTATGACTGTCCAGTTTTTTACCCGCGCACGGCTGTTCTGAAATTCCGTATACAATATGTAACGGGCTATATTCAAAAAGCGGCCATACTCAATAATGAGACGCCGCCTCATATATAATATCAAAAAATAGAAGGTAAAGCAATATTTATAAAAAAATTTGAATGGAAAATATGATTGTACATTAAGAGGCGCAAGGTGCTTGTCCGCCGGGTTCTTTAATGAGTGCGCGCGAAGCGCGAGGATGGGTCTGGGGGCGAAGTCCCATAAGCGCGAACTTAAGAAAAAAATAAATAATCCCTTTTCTTAAAGGATGTACCTGCATCAAAAAGCGCTGTATTCGCCGCCCTTAAGAAGGGGTCTGCGTCGAGCAAGCTCGGCTATCGGGGATGAAATCCCCAGCGGGGGTTTGGGGCCAACGAACAAACCGTCGTTAGGCCCCTAACGGTGAACTGTCCGTTGGTTTTAATGTCTTGACCTTTGGATAGACACAAATATGGTTGTAAAAAGTAGCGGAAAACTTGACGCGCATATTTTTATCTACTATACTGTAGTTCGTTTAGGAGGTGTCGGACATGAAAAGAACGTTTCAACCCAAAAAAAGACAGAGAAGCGTCGAGCACGGTTTCAGAAAAAGAATGAGTACAAGAAACGGCAGAAAAGTTTTGCAACGGCGTCGCTGTAAAGGCAGAAAAATTTTGTCCGCTTAGTTCGGGCGAACCTGAACCTGGACTGGGCCGGTGGTACCCAATCCAGCGCAGTTCGCCCGTACAATACACTCTTTCTTTTTTTGAATCTGATTACAAGGCCGCGTATGTGGCCTTTTGTGTTTGGGGTGTTACCCTTGTGCTGCTTGTCCAATAACATGCGGAGCCGGAACTTCCGGTTTAAATTTTGTTCGCTTAAAAAAAACGCGGAGTTTCGTTATGTTTATTCCAACGGTAAATCCTACGCCAATACTTTCTTGGCAGTGTATGTTGTGAAAAATATTTTTAACGAAACACGAGTAGGCGTGTCGGCTGGCAAAAAAGTCGGCAAAAGTGTCGTGCGCAACCGTGTTAAACGCCGGGTTAAGGAAGCTTGCCGCCATATGTGGAAGAATATTCTTCCGGGCTGCGCGGTGGTAGTCGTGGTACGAGCCGCCGCCGCAAAGGCCGGATACGCGCGGATTGCGCAATCCTTAGCCTCGCTTTTTAAACGGCACGGAATATATAATGGCGGTGATATATAATGATTAAGTCCTTTTTGCTGGCTGTCATAAAATTTTACAAACAGTTTATTTCGCCGTTTTTACCGCGTTGCTGCCGGTACTACCCATCATGCTCGCAGTATATGTACGAGGCTGTTTTTAAGCATGGCGCGCTTAAGGGCGTTTTGCTGGGCCTTTTAAGGATTCTGAGGTGCAACCCGTTTTTTGAAGGCGGCTATGACCCGGTGCCCTAGGCGTCCATTATCCTCGGGGCCGGAACACCATGGATTTTTACATCAAATACCGAAACGGAGGTTTAAATTTGCTCGAAATTTCGAATTATTCTTTCAGCCTGACCCTGCTGACAGAGGCGCTGGCACAGGCCAAACCGTGGGTTTTAATCGAATGGATATCCATTTTTTTGGGTGTCATAATTAACTTTATCTATAGCATAGTGTCAGCGTATCCGAACGCCTTGGGAATATCAGTAATTCTGTTCACGTTTGTAGTGCGCGGGCTTATGTTCCCCTTGGGGATAAACCAGCAGAAGTCCATGGTGGCAATGCAGAAGCTGACTCCGGAAATAGAAAAGATAAAGAAAAAATATGGAACGTCGAAGGATCCGGAAGTCCAGCAGAAAATAGCGGCGGATACGCAGAAGCTGTACGCCAAGCACAAGGTCAACCCCTTCGGCGGATGCCTGCCGCTTATACTGCAGATGCCTATTTTCTTCGCCTTGATTCATATTATGCAGAACACATATTACTTTATCGACCGTATTTCAGACTTCTACGCGCAAATTTACAGCGCGCTTAAGACAGTGCCGGGCTATATGGATATATTGATTCCGGTGTTTCAGGAGAATACCGCGAAAGGCGTGGAAATACAACTAACCACCACCAAGGAACTGGGGCGCATTTTAAATGTGTTTACCCAGGCGGATTGGACAGGGCTGCTGGCAAAGTTTCCAAAGGAAATTTCTGATACTGTATGGGAAATACTGCGGCAGCGTGACGCGGCGTATATGTTTTTTGGTCTGGATATGCGCGCTAATGCGGGCTGGGGTTTCCCTGGAATATTAATCCCTATTCTGACCGGCGTGACGATGTTCTTATCATCCTGGATAATGCAGCTCCAGCAGAATAAGACAGTAGACCCGCAGCAGCAAATGACACAGAAAATCATGCTGATTGGAATGCCTATTTTTATGGCCTGGACAACGGTTAATTTCCCCATAGGTGTAGGTCTTTACTGGATTGCCTCCAGCTTGTTCCAGCTTGTTCAGCAAATGGTTTTAAATAGATACTTTGGTGCCAAGAAGGAGGCGTGAATCCTATGTCGAATAATGAGAAAAGCCTTAGTGACATAATAAAAGACAGAACAAGTATCGAAAAAAGCGCGAAAACCGTAGACGACGCTATAGCCGAGGCGTTAAAGGCGCTTAACGCGAAACGCGAGGAAGTGGACGTAACCGTAATAGACGAGGGTGCCAAGGGCCTGCTGGGTGTGATTGGCAGCAAACCCGCCAGGGTAATGGTAAAGGTAAAGCACGACCCGGAATTTACAGCCAAGATGTTCTTGCGGGAAGTACTGGTTTGCATGGGTATTATGGCTGAAATAGAAACAAAGCTGAAGGAACGTCAGCTTCTTGTCAATATAAAAGGCGACAACGCTGGGATGATAATAGGCAAACGGGGGCAGACCCTTGACGCGCTCCAGTACCTGACCGGGCTTGTGGTAAACAGGGGCGGCGCGCCCTTTATCGCCATTATACTGGACACGGAAAATTACAGGCAGCGCAGGAAGGAAACCCTGGAGGCCCTAGCCTTCGGCATAGCCAAGAAGGTAAAACAGACCCGTAAAAACGTGGTGCTGGAACCTATGAACCCTTACGAGCGCAGGATTATACACTCCGCGCTGCAGAGTGATAAACACATATCTACTTACAGCGAGGGCGAGGAACCCTACCGCTATGTGGTGGTGGCGTATAAATTTTAATGGGTGCTTTATACGGGCGAACCCGGCAGTTCGCCCCCGCAAATTTATCGGATACAATCGCGGCCGTATCGACGCCTCTGGGCGGCGGAATAAGCATAGTGCGGGTAAGCGGGGCAGACGCGCTGAACATGCTGCACAAGATTTTTAGACCGGCGCGGCGGGTGTCGGGTTATAAAAGCCACAGGCTTTATTACGGACATGTTGTGGACAGTCAGGGTGAAACCGCGGACGAGGTGATTGTAGGGGTAATGCTTTCGCCGCGTTCCTATACGACGGAGGACACAGTGGAGATAAACTGCCATGGCGGAGCCGCCTGTACCCGCGCCGTGCTGCGCGAGGTTCTGGCGGCAGGCGCGCGGCTGGCCCAGCCGGGCGAGTTTACCAAGCGCGCCTTTCTGAATGGAAGGATAGACTTGTCCCAGGCGGAATCGGTAATAGAATTAATAAACGCCGGCACTGACATGGCGCGCCGCGCGGCCCTGCGAGGGGTCGGAGGCGCGCTTAAGAACGCCGTAACGGAATGCAGGGACGAAGTTTTAACAATACTCGCGCATATCGAAGTGTCTATAGATTACCCAGGCGAGCTGGAGACAATGAGCCTGCCAGAGGTTGCGGAGCGGCTGGGCGCGGTGTGCGGCAAACTGGACCGGGTTATGCGCAACGCCGGACAGGGCGCGCTGTTAAGGGACGGGCTTTCCGCGGTGCTGCTGGGGCGGCCCAACGTAGGCAAGTCCTCTTTAATGAACGCCTTGCTGGACGAGGAACGCGCGATTGTAACGGATATTCCCGGCACAACGCGCGATATTTTACGGGAGAGAATAAGCCTGGACGGAGTGCCGCTGCAAATAACGGATACAGCTGGCATACGCGACACGGACGAGGCTATAGAAATGGCGGGCGTGGAAAAAGCCAGGACAGCGGCTGAATCGGCCGACCTGGCGTTAATGGTGCTCGACGGTTCCCAGCCCTTTTGCGCCGGTGATATGGAGCTTATTGAAGGATACAGGCACAAAAAAATGGTAGTGGTTGTCAACAAGGCGGATTTGGCGGGGCCGGAACCCGAGGCCGGAACTTCTGATCTCAAGGGTTTGCGGAGCGCCTGGCCGGTGGTGCGCGTGTCCGCTTTAAAGGGAACCGGCATAGAGCTGCTGCGCGAAAAGATAATAGAGCTGTTGGGTCTTGGGGAAGTGGCCGCTAATAACGAGGCCGTAATATGCAGCGAACGCAATATGGACGCGCTGGCCAGGGCGCGGGCCGCGTTTATGCGCAGCCAGGCCGTGGCGGAAAACATGCCGGAGGATATCGTGGCAATAGATTTGGCGGAAGGCCTGGAGTGTCTTGGGGAAATTACCGGAGAGACCCTGGCCGAGGATTTGGAAGAAAAGATATTCGCTGAATTCTGCGTCGGAAAGTAGAGGTTGACATGATTGCAGGCGTCAGCCGCAGGACAGATATACCTGCTTATGCCGCGTTATAGAGCCGGGTCCTCCGGATAAGGATGGGATTATTCTTACGCGAATAAATAAATTTGTCATATAACAAGAGAAAAAATGTACAAGCCCTTCGCTAAAACTGCAAATATCGCGCGCGCGATGCGTTAAGATTTCAGCAGACGAAGGGGGTGAAGATATGGAACAGACGAAAGCTCCCGCCGCAAAGGGAGCCTTTTTTATTCGGGGCCAGAACCTATGGTCGAAAAAGGATATGATACGCGCCGCGGTGGGTATGGTTGGTTTTTTTATAGGACGCGCAAGTTTTTTCGGAGTTATAAACCCAGCTGCAGCGGCGTTTATAACATGCTTTGTCGGAAGCGGGCCGCAGTTTTACTGCGCGGTTTTATTCGTGTTTGCCGGACTAGCCACAAAGCTGCGCGGGTTGGAATTAATAAAGTATGTGTGTCTTATTGGCGCGCTTACTGCAGCTCATCTGATTATAACAAAGAAAAAATTCAGGCCAGGGATAGCGCGGCGCGCTGTAATGGCAAGCGCGGCGGCGCTTTTGTGCGGAGCGGGCGCGTGTCTGGCAGGCGGGCTTGGGCTGTACTTCCTGCTGATGGCTGTCTTGGAGGGTGTATTGGTTTTTTGCCTGACATTTTTCCTAAAGCGGGCTGTAAGGGTATTCACGCAGGGCAGGCGTCGGGTTCTGGCTGCGGAGGATGTGGCTGGCGCGGCGGTGATGTGTGGGCTTATTGTGGCCGGCGCGGCGGATATTTATATTGGGAGCGTTTCCCTGAGAGTGTTTCTCGCGGCCCTGGTGGTGCTAAGCGCGGGGTTTATGGCGGGCTGCGCCTTTGGCGCTATGGCGGGCCTGCTGTTAGGGCTGATGCTGTACTTTACGCGCTACATGGACATAGGAACGGTAAACCTGCTGGCAACGAGCGGTATCTTTGCGGGGCTGGTCCGAAGGCATGGTAAATTGCCGGCTATGGCGACCTTCTTAGTGGGCGGTACGGGCATGACATTAATAATGCAGCGGGCGCCGCCTGATTTGGAGTGGCTTGTATCCAGTTTGTCAGGCGCGGTAGTTTTTTTGCTGATGCCCTATGATTTTAATTTTAAAGTTTCGTCCTCACCGAACGCGGCTATGGAAAATGCGGGGGATTACATAGAGCGCGTAAGGAAGCTGACGGTTAGGCGGTTGACGGATTTTTCGGAAATGTTTGAAAATTTAGGCAAGACCATTAGAGGGTTATCGGAAAAGAGAGAGGTGCGGGCGAACACAGTCGTGGCGGGGACTTTCGACCGCCCCTACAGTTCGGAGGAAGCCGGAAAACTTATAGACACGCTGGCGGACAAGGTATGCGCTGGTTGCGACCGGAAAAAATTTTGCTGGCAGCATAATTTTTACGATACTTACGAGGCAGCCTTCGCGTTGCTGAGTGTGCTGGAACGGCGCGGGAACGCCGCGGCGGAGGATTTGCCCGGGAAATTTCAGTGTCTGAACGCTGAAAAATTCGCGGCTGGGGCGAACGAATTATTTGGAATATACAAACTGGAGCGTAAGTGGCGCAATCAGCTTATGGAGGCCAGGGAAGTGGCTGTGCAGCAGCTTTCCGGCGTGGGTGAGATGGTAGGCAGGTTGGCGGAGGAGATTGAACCTTGCATAAATTTTCATGAAGATATAGAGGAACGGTTATTAAACGGACTGGAGCGGGCTGGAATACATGTGGAAAGCGTGGTGGTGTTCAGCGACAGAAACGGGCGGTACGCGGCGGATATAAACCGGTGCGGCGAGCAATGCGTTACCCGGGGGGACATGAACGCGAGGGTATGCGCGAAAATTGCCGGGGTTATGAGCGGACTGGTTGGGAAAAAAATGCGGCCTGCCCATGAATATGGGTGCCGCAGGGCGGGCGGGCGCTGCGAGCTTGAAATTACAGAAGAACAGCGGTTCAAAATATTGTGCGGGATTTCCAGTGTTAAAAAAATAGGGAGCGAAAAGTCTGGCGACAGTTTTACCAATATGCAAATGCGCGACGGAAAATATTTACTGGCGCTGTCTGACGGTATGGGCTCAGGAGCGAAGGCACAGCGTGAAAGCGGCACAGTTATTGAACTGTTGGAGAATTTTATGGAAGTGGGGTTTAACGTAGAGCTTGCGGTTAAGATAATTAATTCTGTACTTACATTGAAAAGCGGGGACGAATCCTTTCAGACGCTGGACATATGTGTGGTGGACTTGTATGGGGGCACGGCGGAATTCAACAAGATTGGCGCCGCGGCAAGTTTTCTGCTGCGGGGAAGCGAGGTGCATATAATTAAGTCCAGCGGGCTGCCTATAGGTATATTGAGCGCTATAACGCCGGAAGTATCAACTAAGAAAGTCGAGTCAGGCGACTATATCTTAATGGTAACCGACGGTGTATTGGACGCGGGCGGCGGCAGCGAGTGGCTTGCTGACGCCCTTGGCGGATATAAGGCTGCGAGGTCCGGAACTTCCAGTCCTCACGAACTGGCGGATTTCGTGTTGGACGAGGCTGTGCGCAGGGCCGGCGGCAATGTCAGGGACGACATGACCGCCCTGGCCGCGCGCGTTAGATAAGGGGCAAGGTTAAAAACTATACTCACCAATGAATACATTTGCCAAACATGAAAACCTTAAGACTTGGGCTCCGCCCAATGTGCCAGAGTCCCCAAGATTTTTGCTTTTTAGGTCTTTCAAAAATTGGATGTGGCAAAGGTGTTCGGCACTTGCTATTTTGCCGCCATCCTGTTATTAGAAGGATGAATCCTAGGACGTGTTTGAAAATTGGATTCCAGCGCGAAATTGCAGCGGTTTCATTCGAAATTTCGCGCTTTAAGGAATTTTCAAACACGCCTTAATGTAATCTATTAGGGTCATCCGGGACCCACCCGAATGTGGATTGAAACGTTTTAAATTGTTACGATTGTAATTGCCGGGCAATTTCAGTTTGGATTTTTTCACTCGGGTCAGCCCAGCCTGGAGGCTTGATTATCTTGCCGTCTTCGCGGTAACAGGGCTGACCATTTTTCCATAATTTAGACATGTTGGCCGCGTGTACGATGTCAAACAGCGCGTCCGGTTCAACACCTATTTCAACTAGTGTACCCAGGGCGAAGTATATTAAGTCGATCATGGCGTCGGCTTGGCCACATATGTCCGCGGCTTCCATAAATTCGTCCAGTTCCTCTCGCATCCAGTTGCAACGCTTAGCGGCGCGTTCGGCAGGCATAGCTTCCGGACGGTCTTTAACTGGAACTTTGAATTTCCTGTGAAATTCCTTGACTTGTTCATAATTTCTGTTCATCGCATATCCCTTCTGTAGAAATCGAATTAAAAGGCCGCCGCGTTTGATACGCGCCGGCCTTTTGCCCTTAACTGACGCTGAGAAGATAGTCGTTTATTTCGTCAACCAGCTCGTCAACCTCGGTGCCGTGCACAAACCCGGCTTCCTCAAGGGATTCGGCCTGGGCCGACGGGCAGCCCACGCAGTGCAGGCCGGCGTTTAAAAGGATAGGTATGACACCTCTGTCCTGCGCGATGATATCCGCTATAAGCGTATCCTTTGAAATTTGCTTCATTAAAAAAAGCCTCCTTTAAAATATTTTAAATGGTGGGAAGTATCTTAATATGACCTTGCCCAGCATTTTTTCCTTGTAAACAAACTTATTGACCCATCCGCGGGAATCGTGAGAGTCATTACGGTTGTCGCCCATAAAGAAGTAGGCGTTTTCCGGAACTACAAACGGACCGGCGTCGCCGTTAGGCGCGCCCTTGACAAAATCATCGTCCAGTGGCGTTTCGGAATCGTTTATATAAACCTTGCCGTTTCTGACTGTAACGGTTTCGCCCGGCAAGCCAATAAGCCGCTTTACAAACAATTGGGTTTCATCGTCGGGAAAATGAAACACTATGATGTCGTAACGCTTGGGGTCGGAAAAAACATAGGACAACCGAAACGCAAAAAGCCTGTCGCCCATATTTATTGTGTTCTCCATTGAAGGAGACGGTACCATGGCGTTTACAATAATAAAATTATTTATGAACAACGCTAGGGCCACAGAGAATATTATTAATTTTATCCAGCTTATTATTTCGGCCTTTTTTTCCTCCAGCACAGGGTTCATTTACAATCTCCTCAACTATAAAAATTTTTACGTGACTTATTATATATTATCGTGTAAACTTTGTAAAACTATTTTATCACGAAGGGCAGTGAAATTTTATATGACCTCTTTTGCAGAACCCATGTCTTACTGGGAAGTGGCCCGAGAGAATTTTTTTAAAAAATCTGGAAGCACAGGAAATTTTGGCAAGTTATTCAATTTTTTTTCGCCTGGACGTGTTAATCTTATAGGAGAGCATACGGACTACAACGGCGGATATGTGTTCCCATGCGCTTTAAATCTCGGCACTTACGGTACGGCCAGAAAACGCGGGGACAATGTGTGCAGGTTCGCATCGGCAAATTTTGACCTTGAAGTTCAGGCGCGGCTTGATAAAATATCCTACAGTCCAAGCCAGGGCTGGGCTAATTACCTCCTGGGCGTGACGGACCGCTTCCTGAAATCGGGTCACAAACTGGGCGGCTTTGAAATATTTATACACGGCGACCTGCCAAACAGTGCTGGACTGTCCTCATCAGCCAGCGTCGAGCTGCTTATGGCCGTAGCCCTTAACGCCATGTTTGAATGCGGTATGGCTTCCCAAGACATGGCGAAACTTTCACAGCGGGCGGAAAACGAGTTTGTTGGAGTAAATTGCGGTATAATGGACCAGTTCGCCGTGGCAATGGGCCGGAAAAACCATGCCATTATGCTGAACTGCGCCGCGCTGGACTACGAGTATGTGCCACTTGAGCTTGGAGGCTCGTACCTGATTATAACTAACACCAACAAACCCCGGCAGCTTGCAGGCTCGGTTTACAACACGCGGCGCAGCGAATGCGAGTCAGCTCTGAAATCCCTGCAGGCCAAGCTGTCCATAAAGGCTTTGGGCGAGCTTTCGGCGGAAGTTTTTGAGGAATATTCCGGGCTTATAGCGGACGAAACTTGCCGCAAACGCGCCAAACACATAGTATACGAGGATGAGCGAGTCAAGACCGCTGTCGGGCTGCTGCGCGCGGGTGATTTGGCTGGTTTCGGCAGGCTCATGAACGAGTCGCATGTTTCCCTGCGCGATTTGTACGAGGTGACGGGCTATGAGCTTGACACGCTGGCTGCGGCGGCCTGGGAGCAGGACGGCGTGGCGGGTTCCAGAATGACCGGCGCGGGTTTTGGCGGCTGTACGGTGAGCATTGTGCGGGAAAACGCCGCGGAGAATTTTATCGGCCGTGTGGGCGAAATCTATCAGAGAGCCACAGGGCTTAAGGCTGATTTTTATGTTGTGGAAACAGGCGGCGGAGCCGGCGTATTTTAGAAAGGAGTTTGAGGTTTTTTATCGCATGAGATATAATAAAAAAATGAGGAATTTTGTTATGGAGAGCGGTTTTACCCTTATTGAGCTGATTATTGTGCTGGCCATTATCGCGATAATAGGGGCGATAATAGTCCCTAATTTTATAACAGGCACAGACAAGGCGCGTTTAATAAGCGACATACAGTCAGGCAAGATTATTCAAACAGCTGTTGATTTATACGAGGCTGAACAAGGCGGAACGCTGGACAAGGATACAATTGGCAGCGAGCTGTTCGATAAGCTGCTGGAAGCCGGGTATTTGCGCGGCTCCTATACCGAGCCGCAGACAAGCGGGGCCACATGGCAGTACCATGAAACGAAAAAAATTGTGGTCCTGAATATCAAAGATTGCTCGGAAGCGGTTAAAAAAGTGGCGGCAACGCTTTCAGAAAACGAACAGGAAAATATTGTTTTTTCATGACCGGAAGTTCCGGCCATGGAGGAGTGGGACCTATGCCTTATTATGAAGTCAGACTGATAATTTTGTTTGGGCTGCTGGCTTGGGCCACGGTGACAGATTTAAAAGCGCGCGTAATACCAAACAAGTGCACATTAACAGGTATGGCGGCGTCTCTGGCCCTTGCCGCCGCCGAGGCTTTAACGCGCCTTTTGTCAAGGGACCTTTATTCAGGGGAACCCTTGGCGGACTGGGCGCTGGGGCTTTTGGCGGGCGGGCTGCCCCTGTATCTTGTTATGGTCATAAGCCGAGGCGGAATGGGCGGCGGTGATGTGAAGCTTATGGCTATGGTGGGCGCCTTTGCAGGGTATAAAAACGCCCTGGCGGTTTTGTTTTTGTCAGTCATATTGGGGGGCGCAGCCGCAGCCGCGCTTATTTTGTTTAAAAAACGCGGCGTAAAGTCCCTCATAACTTTTGGGCCCTTTATCGCACTTGCCACACTTATAGTCGTGCTGTTTCATGATTTTATAGCGCGTTTTGTTGCTGAATTCTATTTTGTCGATTTTTAG
>JAISYE010000119.1 GCA_031297485.1 Clostridiales bacterium | reverse complement strand
GCCGCGCCGGTCAGCAGGTTTCTGGACCATATATTGGTCAGAATAGCGCCGGGGTATACCACAAGCCGCGCGCCAGGGTCGGGGCGGATATTGCTGGATGTTTCGATCCCCCAGTTGTTAAAGGCGCCTCCGCTCTGCACGATAATCGCGGAACCCGCCGGAAGCCTGAGCACAGCGGAAGCGGATACCTCCAGCGCTCCTCCGGACGTAATCGTAATTTTGTTGATGCCAGGCAAAGTAACGGTTACACCAGTCGCTTTAATGTCCACCCGCGTGTTTTCTGGAATAACAAAATCCCGGGATACCGTGGTGCTCTTTATTACATCAATCGCCACGCCGCTTGTTGTGTTTATTATATTGACGTTGTCCTCTCCCAGCGCGGCCTTGATTAGCTCAGCCGGCGCGGGCGTCGGTGAAGGCGTGGGCGTCGGGCTGGCGGCCGGTGTGGGCGACGGTTCGGCCGGCCACGCGGTAACGTCGTCGTAAGAATGCAGCGCAAAACTCCTGATATCAGAATGCTCGTTATCAGAACGCAGCATCACGTATACGTAAATGTCCCGCGAAATATCGGCGTTTACATAGGCGGAGTAAACGCCTTCGTAAAGCGAGTTGTTTTCCGAAACCATATCGCTTAGACGCCAAATCGCGGTCACCAGTGCGGGCGAAGTTGCGATATTTTCTTTTGTAACAGCGAAATCAAAGTCCTGCGCGTATGAAACCACAACTTCGGCATTGCGGTTAATGGCTATGTCGTTCACCGCGATTTCCAGTTCAAACCCGCGTCGCGACACGTTACGGGCGTTGGCGCGCAGCAATTGGATGCCGTAAGCCACGTAGGAGTCGGCCAGCGAACGGTTTTGCTTAATGGAATGCCGCAGGTTTAGGTCTATGGCAGCCAAAATTGTATAAGCTTCCGCGCGGGTAAGCATGTCATGGGGCTTAAGACTGCCGTCAGTATAAATGTGCATTAACTGGCGGTCTATCATAGCGGCTACGGCCTCTCTGGCGGAGCCGTCTGTTATGCCGGCGCTGTCGGGGTAGTTTTCCAGTATTGCGTCTATGTCAAGGTTACTGAAATACGCATCATCCATAGTGCTGTTTTTCAGCATTTTAAACAGTCTAACCCAAATTTCGCATACATCCTGGCGCGTCAAGCCGTAATTCGGCATGAAAACGGTGGAATCCGCCGCCATAATGCCCATAGAAGCCACGGACATAATATTCAAATAAAACTCATGGCTGGACGGGGTGTCCGAGAACACCGGACTGCCAGGAGTTTGCGCGGGCGTAAACTCCATTCTTTGGAGTAGGTCCCAATTGGCCGCAATCCACTTGTCAAGGGAATAAGCCAGTTCGGCGCGGGTAATCGCCAAATCGGGCCGAACGGTGGCGTCAGGGAAAATATTGATATAGCCCTGGTCGTAGCAGTACATAATCGCGGCCTCGGCCCAATGGCCGGGCACATCGCGGAATATGCCCTGGAAACGCGCGTCAACCACTGCGGGCAGCGAGTCGTGGGGAATCGGCGAAAGGGTCGGCGCGGGCGACGGTTCGGGCAGCAGGGCGCGGGCTTCGTCATAATTCTTTATGTATTCACGGTAAGCGCTGTTCCACCCTTTTATGTCGGTTAAATTGCCGGGCGCCTGCGGCACAGGCATATTTAAACGCGAAGCCGCAACCGGCGTTCCTGCGCCGAAGACCGCGCTGGACATAAAGCCGGATAACAAAGCGGCAGACAAAACACATGCGGTAATGAACATTATAATTTTACGTTTCATTAATAATACCCCCCGTTTTTTAAAATATAAATTTTTTAAAATATAAATATGAATTTGATTAAGGCTGATTATACTACGAATATTTAAATTCGCAAGAGAATCTTTTAATTATTTCAGGGGAAACGCGCCCAATTTTTGCCGGATAAAGATTTGACTGGATTGGAGGCCATTTTCGTCTTGAAATTGATAAATCAAAGTTTCCAAGCAGTTGACGCGTTTCTCCTGTTATTTGCCATTGCGGGGTCACGGCGTTCCTCCGCCCTATAAACCGGAACCCATATCTCCACAATGGAATCCGGCGCGTTCCCGCACTTGAAGCGTCCGCCATACTACTCGACCACATACTTTTTGCCGCCCAATTCACGCGGCGTTATCTGGGCGGCGTTATCAGCCAGCCATTTTTCCATTGCCGCGTTTTCACTGTCGTATCCATTGGCAGCATAGACATCGAAAACAGCGTATTCGCTTGCGGGCAGGGTAAGTGACGTAAAGCCGCTGTCGTTTTCCGCAGGGGCCGGAACTTCAGCGCCCGCGGGAATAAAACCCACATGGACATCCTGTCCCAGAACAGACCCGGGCCGGCGGGTATTCCGCGCCGTCATAAAAACGGATTTCATAGGCGCCTTCATCCGGTGACTTGGGGAATGGTTTCTTTGAAAATGGTTTTTGTAACCATAACCATCCCTTTCTGTTATACTAAGGCGCGAAAAGAAATGCACTTTTCACGCCGGTTGTTGGTTGCTCACACAGGAAAACACTGAAAGATTTTTAGAGATAGTCGGGCGAAGCCCGACGCAGATGTTTTCGTGTATGAGTATAATTGTTCGTACCATTAAAAAAACGGCCTTGGATATAATCTCCAGGCCGTTTTTATGGTTATATCCAAACGAAACCCTAAGGGCCATACTTCGGAGGCAGCAGCCCTATTTGACCGCCATAGCCGCATTCATAATATATTTATAAGCCCAATGGGTTGCGGGCACGTCAGGGAAGTCCGCGCTGCCGATAGGCTGAAGGCTGCGGCGTTCCATTTTTACGAACAGTGTCGCGGCCTCCGCCCGAGTCACCATATTTTCCGGTCTAAAGGTATTGTCCGGGTAGCCGCTGACACTGCCCGCCTGTACAGCCAGGGCGATATAGGGATATCCCCAGAAGCCCGTGCCAAGGTCCGCGAAGTCGCAGCTGGCGCTTCCGGTGAGACCGTAGAAATTGCACATAACAACCGCTATTTCTGTCCGGGTAAGTAAACCGTCCGGCTTAAACAACCCGTCGGGGTAGCCGGTCATATAGTTTTCCGATGTGACGTATTCCAGCGCGGCCCGGGCGGAATCCCCCTCAATGTCGGGAAAGCTGCGCGGCGTGCCTGTGGTGGTTTTATCGGAAAGATTGTAAAGTATCAGCGCTGTGTCACGCCTGGTAATGGGCGAATCTGGCTGGAACAAACCGCCGCTTGTGCCGGCCATAAAGGGCAGCTCGGAGGAACCCGTGTCCGAGCCTGACGGCGCGGATGGTTCCCGTACATATACCGCGATGGTCTCGTTGCCGAACACCTTGTGCTGCCACGCCGAATCCGCTATGGTGTAACCCGCTGGCAGGGAAAGTCCGCCCGCGGTCAAGGTGGTGCCGTTGGCAGCTGACAGTGACTGCACACCGACATTTATCCCAGCCGTAGTCTGGTAGATTATGTTTAATGTAGCCAGCTCTATTCCCGTAACAAACTCAATGGTCCGTCCGTAAAAAATTTCCGCGCCTATTTTAGTAAACGCCCGCAGATAGTAAACTGTGTCAGGCAAAAGCCCGGTTAAGGTCATGCTGTAGTTTCCGGTAGACTTCTGACTGTCCGCTGCCTTTGTGTCGCTTAAAGTAGGCGCCTGGTTAAAGCGCGAGTATACAAAGCCGCGTTCCGCCACAGGGCGGCCGGCGCGGGTATCGGCGTAACCGTAGGCCGCGACGGAGGTAACCGACGCGTTGCGTACCTCCCTGGTTTCCGAGTAGGCGCTGTCGCCTGTGGACACGCCGCCGGACGCGCCGCCGGCATTTTGAGAGGTGACAAATTCTTTAACCGCACCGTAACTGGTGCCGTAGCTGTTTGTGGCGAAAGCGCGCGCGTAGTACTTTGTCTGCGCGGTCAGCCCGGAAAGCGTGACGGCGGCCCTGCCGGTTGTGCCGGGAACAGTTACCCTGCCGCTGTTGGTTATGGACGGCGAGTTTGTGGCTGAGGAAAACACCACGCCGCGGTCAGTAATTTGCCCGCTGCCTGCGGAGGAAACGTAGATGCCCACTTCCGCGCCGTAATCGCCTACGTTGGCGACATCCTCGGTGGAGACTGTCGGGCTGCCGGCCGGGCCGGGCGCGGAACCGCCGCCGGACGTGGTAAACGTCTTAACCGCGCCGTAGCTGGTGCCGTAGCTGTTTGTGGCAAAGGCGCGGGCGTAGTAACGCGTATTCGAGGCAAGGCCGTCCAAGGGAACCAGAACCTGTCCGGTATAGCCGGAAACGGTCGCGATGCCGCTGTCAGAGATTGTGGGCGAGTTTACGGACGCGGAATACACCACGCCGCGCCTGATAATCTGCGCGCCTCCCTCTGACGAAACGTAGATGCTGACATCCGCGCTGTACTCGGTGACCCTGGTAATTTCCTCAGTGGAAACAGAGGGGCTGCCAGACGGGCCGGGCAAGCCGCCGCCGCCTCCGGAAGATGTGGTAAAGGTCTCAACCGCGCCGTAGCCTGTGCCGTAGCTGTTTGTGGCAAAGGCGCGGGCGTAGTAACGCGTGTTGGCGGACAGCCCTGAAAGATAGGCGGTGCCGCTGCCGGTTGTGCCGCTTATGGAGACGAATTCGCTGTTATCAACAGTAGGCGTGCTTGTATAGGCGGAATATACCACACCGCGCCTGGTAATCTGCGAGCTGCCGTCGGACGAAACGTATATGTCAACATTGGCGTCAGAATCCCCTACATTGGTAATGGATTCCGTAAATACAGCGGGACTGCCGGAAGGGCTTTCGCCGCCGCCGTCACGGGAAACGCGGATAGAACTGCCGTAAGCCGTCTGGCCGTTGGAATAGCGGGCGTAAGCCGCAACATAGTAATAAAAGTCGTAGTCATACCAGTTTACGCTTATGGAAGCGGAAAATGGGCCCACGCCGCTGCTTACGGAGTAAGTGCGGGTGTCGCCTTCGCCGATGCGCGGCGAGCTGGTTGACGGCGAGTACACAAAGCCTTTTTCTGTTATATCGCCGTTGGCGGAAGAATAGGCGTAACCAGCGGCGTCGATATAAGTATTGTTATAATTAGCTTTTTCCGTCACTACATCGCCGGTAGGCGAACCTCCGCCGCCGTTATACAGCTTTGTGGAAAACTGGACGTAGCTGCTGGAGTAAACCGGCTGGCCGTTGGCGTCCTTTACATAGGCGCGGAGATAGTAAGTAAGTTCGGGCACCAGGTTATAGGCTGTGGCGCTCAGGTTCATATCCTTGGCGGAAAATACTACAGACTGTTCCAGTATATCGTGCAGGGCCGTGGTTTCCGGGTCGCCGTTGGGCGAATAGGCGAAACCGACGGTATAAGTCCCTCCCGCTTCCGAAACATGGGCGACAGTTGTAAATGTGGCCTGGTTCTCTGAATGAAGAACGTAGGCAGGCGTATCCACCCCATTAATGACAGGCGCCGCGGGGGACGACGCAAACGCCGCCGACGCCTGTATGGCTGCCAGTGCGAAGGCCAGCGCGGCAGCCAATTTGAATTTTTTAAAAAACATAATGCTCCTCCTTATTTTTATTTTTAAACACCTAGCGTGTTTGAAAACTCGATAAAGTAGTGCTATTTCAACAAAATCATAGCCGAAGCCAAAAAGACGAAGCTTAAAAAATTACGTGACAATTTATCGTACCGAGTGGCGACACGTCGGAACTGCTTGAGTTTATTAAAAAAGCACTCAACGAGGTGACGCTCTTTGTACTGATGAAAGTCACACTCCCAGGGTTCAGCGGCGTT
>JAISYE010000118.1 GCA_031297485.1 Clostridiales bacterium | reverse complement strand
TATCGTTTCTATGAGGAATCGCACTTGGAAGCGGACAAAAAGAAATCGGAGGACGGCGATGCTTTGCCGGGCGGAAGCGAACTGAGCGACGGCAAGACCGTGACAGGTGTCGAGCTTGATATGATCGTGCCTGACAGCCTGGAAGCGCTCAAGCTGTACGAAAGCATCTTTGACCTCAGGCGAATTGAGGTGACGGATTTTCCGAAAGGTCAAAACGAGGTTATCTTTTCGATATACGACGCCCATTTTCATATGCTCGACGAAAATCCCGAGTTTCAAATGATTGCCCCAAAACCGGGCGACCCGAAGCCCAACTGGTACAATGTCACCGTGCCGGACATAAGCGCGGCATACGCGAAAGCCCTTGGCGCGGGGTGCGCGGAGATTCAGCCGATTACGGAATACGAGACGCACGGCGTCAAAAACTCTATGTTTTCGGACCCGTTCGGGTATATATGGATGTTGCACGAGGTCGTTCGCGAGGTCAGCTTCGAGGAACGCATCCGTGCCTATGAAAAAATGGAGGCGTTGTAAAGTTGAATGAAACAATACGAACGATTATGAGCCGTTATTCCTGTCGGGCGTTTGTGGGAGAGACGCCGCCGGACGAGGACTTGCGGACAATCGCGGAGGCGGCCTTGGCCGCGCCGAGCGGAAGCAATCGGCAGCTTTGGCGCGTGATTGTCGTGAAAGACAAATCCCTAATCAGCGAAATGGACGATGAGGGCATGAGAGTTCTCGCCGCCATGCCGGATAAGTCCATGTATGAACGTATAAAGGGTCGCGGCGGCGGATTGTTTTATAACGCGCCATGCATGATAGTAATTCCGATAGCACAGGCGAACCCTCCCGTGGCAGAGATGTTTGACTGCGCCATAGTCGCGGAAAATATCGCTCTCGCGGCGACATCCTTGGGCGTAGACAATTTGATTTGCGGGCTTGCCGCGTTGCCGTTTGCCGGAGAAAAGGGCGCGGAGTTCAGCAGGCGGCTCGGGTTCCCGGAAGGATACGGCATAGGGCTTGGCGTTTTGCTGGGCTATGCCAAAGAAACAGGGGGCAAACCGCATGAACTTGATTTTAGCAAGATTAGTTTTGTTGAATAAGTTCGGAGAATGAAAAAATGGGCACATTCACAGTCGAAGAACTGAAGGAAGCCCACCGAGCCATTTTATCTTTGAGGAATAAATCCGGCAAGGCGGCGGACAAGTTGACGGAAAATTCGTGGCAAAAGAAGAACATGGTTTCTGTGGCCGCCGCCGCAGACGTCGCTTTAAGTTTAATTGACAATGCCAAATCCGGACCATATGCCCGCGAGACGCTTGACAAATCATGCTTTGCTTTGGCAGACGCGCTTAGCAGAGCCGAGGCGGTTATCGGCAAGTTCGCACCGGGGACTTCCCAACATACCTTACAAAAAAACAGAATCGCCGCGCTTAAACTTGCGTTGACTCTGATAAAGAGAGAGGGTTAAGGATGAGCGGAATTTATGAGTACGAAGCGACCATTCAAAAGGTTGACGGCATGGATGCGGCGTTCGTGACATTCCCGCGTGACCTCCGCGCCGAGTTCGGCAAGGGGCGCGTCAAAGTTCACGCCACGTTCGACGGTGTGGGTTACGACGGCAGCATCGTCAACATGGGCGTGAAAAACGCCGATGGCTCGGTCTGCTATATCATCGGGCTGCGCAAGGACATACGCGCAAAGATAGGCAAACAAGCGGGCGATACCGTCCGCGTTACGATAAAGGAGCGATAAGAATTATGGTTACACCGTATTTGACGTTCAACGGCAACTGCAAAGACGCACTTGATTTCTACCGTGCCGTTTTTAACTGCGACGAGCCGAAAATCTTGCCCTACGGCGACTATATGCCGGAAGGTTCGAAAACGCCGCCGGAACTTCTGCGCGATTGGATAATGCACGGCGAGATGCTCATCTGCAGCACGAACGTCTGGTTCGCGGACGAAGCTGTCCCGCCAACAGTGGGCGACAACATAAAGCTCTCTGCGATCACACCGACGGGAAAAGAAGCAAGGGCAATCTTTGAGGCGCTGCGCGAGGGAGGTTCTGTCACATTGCCGCCGACCGCAACGTTTTACAGCGTGTTCCACGCCGCCGTGACGGACAAATTCGGCGTGAACTGGAACGTGGTCGCGGAGGAAGCGCCGAAACAGGCAATGTAATCAATCTGAAAGGGGGCTGTAATAATGGACAACGATTCCAACCAAAACCAAAGCACCAAAGGAATGAGTGCCGGCAAGCCGGGATTGGGCGTCGCTCTTGGAATTTGCGTCGGAACTGCGTTAGGCGCGGTCTTTGGGAGCATCGCAATAGGAATTGCGCTCGGCGTCAGTTTTGGCGCGGCAGGGTCCTTGCTGATTTCCAAAAAGCCGAGCGGCAAGCTTTAATCGGGCATAAAAACACAGAAATGGGGGAGATGCGCCGCGCGAATTGACACCGGATAGGGGAGTTGAACAGATTATGCGCATCTTTGTTCGTCTATACCCATTTTTACGCAGATGGGAAGGGAAGTGTGGCGATATTGCCGCCCCACAAAATCACCCGACCATGTTCAGCCCCGGCGCGGCGTTGCCGAGCCTGCCGTCGCACCCGATTTCAAGCCTGTGCCTCGGAAAGGTTATTTCCGTAAAGCACTCGGATAATGTCGGCGGGAGAAAGAGAATTACACTCTTTCTCCCCCTTGTTTTGCGCGAACTCTTTCGCGAATGTACCACTACTGCCACTTGTACCACCCAACCCGAAGTGGTATGAATGGTACAAGTGGCGCGTTGCCGCAAGACTTTTTTCAAATCACGCGGGGGCAAGCCCAACAACAACGTTGCTATGACTGTCTTTTCGCACGTCCAACCGCCGCCGCAGTTCGCCGACGAAATTGCGGTTATTCAGCGGCTTGTAGCCCTATTCGCTTGCCCAATACGAGTAGCGCGAGTATAGCTCAGGCGTTGCCGTGCGGCACTTCTCCTGTTCTGTGGCGCAATTCCGCAAGGAACAGACCGATAACATCAGCCTCCTGCCTGTAATCGGATACAGCCGTCAACACTCGCTCCGGCGCGTCGAATCCCGTTTCGAGAATAAGCCGATAGCCCGCACAGAGCCAGTTCAAAATCGCGCTCTTGGATTTGCGTGAGCGGAACGCCTTTTTCAAGCCCGTGTCCTGCTCTGCTTCGGAGAAGCGCAGCTCAAACGGAATTATCTTCACCTTCCCGCTGGTAAAAATCGTATCATCTGACGTGCGAGGAAGGTGGTTTGTGTTAATGAACGGCTTGAATTCCGAGTACATCTCTGTCGAAGCTTCGTACATTGCGCGGACGGTAAAAAAGCAAGCGCTGACAACGGAAGATTTCATATATGAGCCATTTCAAGTAAGAAGGGATATTTGTTGAAAAGAGACAGGGAAACAGAAAGGATGAATAATTAGGAGAATAAAATTCAAAGGGGGGGGGGGTTAAAATATTGTGTACCTTCCATAAATCCACAATAAGCCTTGACGGTAAATTTATGGTTCAGGAACCTGTTTACGGACGGCAATTAATATGGATTTTGGCGTAAATACTGGATTAGAGACAGTTTGTTGCTGGTGGCGCCCAAAGCGATAAACCTATTCTTTTTCATTGGAGTATCGAAAAACGCGGAAGCATTTACACGATAAAAAAACATTCTCTACAAAGCTGATAAAGTTATCTACAGGTATTGGGCTAATAAACAGGCAAGGCCACAACTGTGGATAACTTTTTGAGTTTTAAAATTGGCAGGTAAATGTATAAAACATGTATATGCTCGCCTCTTGGATTGCTCTCCCCTCAATTTTTACCTTTCGGAGCTGTGTCAATAAAGCGGTTCTTGCTATTATGGTGCCTTCCTGCTATACTGCGAACGGCTGTACGGGGTATACCTCATGCCGCCAAATACTTGGTAGTGGGGATGATTTATATAATGACAACCTGGCTGCGAAGGCTTCAAATAAAAAAATACGCCCCGCGGCTGCTCGGGCTGACGTTTGCGGCGGTTTTCGGCCTTACCTGTACAATTGCCGGGCAGGCTGCTCGGCAATCCCCGCCGCAAGTGAGTGCCGCCGGCGCGGATACGCCCGCGCTCCGGGCGGCGCGAGGCATATATCTGACTAAGGCCGTGGCCGGCGCCGACACCCTGCTTACAGAGCGCGTTAGCGCCGTTAAGGGCAAGGTGAACGCCCTTGTTATAGACGTAAAGGATGTGGATGGGATCGTGGCGTTTGAAAATAAGATTCCGGCCGCAGACGAGGCCGGAGTGTCGTCCAATTACATCTCGAACATCGACGGCCTGCTGGCGGGGCTTAAAGAGCAAGGCTTTTACACTATCGCCCGTATTTGTGTGTTTAAGGACGACTCTATCGCCAACGCCCGCCCGGATTACGCGCTGCGCCTTAAAAACGGCGGTATTTACCGCGAAAGCGGCGGCGGCGGAACCTGGCTTAACCCGTACAACCGCGATGTGTGGTCCTACACCGTTGATATTGCAAAGGGCGCGGCTGCCGCGGGATTTGACGAAATACAGTTTGACTACATCCGTTTCCCTACGGACAGGAACGCTGACAACGCCGATTTTGGCGATACGGGCGGTTTGAACGCGGTGGAAATAATAAACGAGTTCGCCCGGTACGTTACAACAGAGCTGCGGCCCTTGGACACGCGGACGGAACGCCCTCTGCGGCTTTCGGCCGATATATTCGGCACGGTTATTACAAGCGCTGTGGACAGGGATTTGCTGGGACAAGACGTTACGGTGCTGGCCGGTATTTTTGATATACTGTGCCCCATGATATATCCCTCACATTACGCGCCCAACACCCTGGGCGTCGAACACCCTGACTTGCAGCCTTACGCCATTGTATACGCCGCTTTGCGGGAGCTTTCGAAGCGCCTTTCGGAACTGCCGGAAAACGCGCGGCGTCCCGTCGTCCGTCCCTGGCTGCAGGATTTTACCGCCTCGTGGCTTAAAGTCAATTTTCAGCAATACGGCGGCGAACAGGTAAGCGAGCAGATTAACGCCTGCCGGGACGCGGGCGTGTCCGAATGGCTGCTATGGTCGCCGGCAAATTTGTACCATTTAGATTATGTAAAACCACCTGTAAAGAAAACGCGGGGGAAACCCATAACGGATTTTTTAGCGTCATAACGCTATACCCGCGAACGAACGCATTTTCATAGGGCGTGTTTGAAAATTGGATTCCGATAGTCATCGGGCGGGCTGACCCCGCCCCTGCGATACACGCAACATCGTAGGGGCGGGGTCAAGCCCGCCTCGACGCAGCGCGAAGCGTCGAGTAAGCTCGACTATCATTGCAGCGGTTTTATTAGAAATTGCGCGCTTTAAGGAATTTTTAAACACGCCTTAACAAGCCGCAGGCGGACCGGCGGGGCCAATTCCGGGTCCGTCCGCGGCAAATCTCAACGTTCGCCAATATACTATAAGGTTCCACCCGGATTTTGAAAAATCCGTAATTATTTCATAGAATCCACAGAACCTAGTATATCGGTAATCTTCTTTTCTACCAGCCCTTGAATCAGCTGGCGGGCGTCGCCCAGATAGCCGCGGGGGTCGAAGCTGCTGGGCTTCTCGCCCATGTGCTTACGTATGGCCGCGGTCATGGCCAGGCGCAGGTCGGTATCCATATTTATTTTGCATACAGCCATAGAGGAAGCTTTGCGCAGCATTTCATTGGGTATGCCGCTGGCGCCTTCTATTTTGCCGCCGTATTGGTTGCACAGCGCCACGCAGTCGGCGTCAACAGAGGACGCGCCGTGCAGCACAATGGGAAAATTAGATATACCGGCGGACTCCAGCTTGTTTGTGATGGTCTCAAGCCTGTTAAAATCCAGTTTCGCCTCGCCTTTAAATTTATACGCGCCGTGGCTTGTGCCAATGGCAATCGCGAGGGAATCGACGCCGGTGCGTTTGACAAAGTCCAGCGCCTGGTCCGGGTCCGTGTAAGTGGCGTTGGCCGACGACACGTTTACCTCGTCCTCCACGCCCGCCAGCTTGCCCAGTTCAGCTTCCACCACCACGCCGCGCGCGTGCGCGTATTCTACTACTTCCTTTGTCTTGGCCACATTTTCCTCGTAATCATAGTGCGAGCCATCAAACATTACGGACGTAAAGCCATTTTCCACGCAAACCTTTACGGTCTCCATGTCCGGGCCGTGGTCCAGGTGCAGCGCCAGGTCCACGCCCGTAGTCTCCACCGCGGCGTTTACCATGTACAGCAGGTACTTTGGCCCCGCGTACTTTAACGCGCTGCGCGAAACTTGCAGTATTACCGCGGAATTGTGTTTCCGTGCCGCATCTGTCACCCCTTGGATTATTTCCATGTTGTTGATGTTGAACGCGCCTATGGCATACTTACCATCAAACGCCTTCGCGAACATTTCTTTTGTTGTTACCAATGCCATTTACAATCACCTCTGAGTATATTGTTTGTTTCTTATATGAATATGATAGCAGGATGGCGGCCAAACCGCAAGCTATTTTCTTCTTTTGGAAGCGAAACGCCGCGGGGCGGACGCGTTTTTTTTCTCCAGAATTTTTTCGACCTTGCGGCGTACCCTTTGCAGGGCGTTGTCCA
>JAISYE010000117.1 GCA_031297485.1 Clostridiales bacterium | reverse complement strand
GCCTTGTCCGTTGGTTCGCCCGCGTTCTTTGTTATTTCGCGGCTCCGCAGCAGCGCTTGTACTTCTTGCCGCTGCCGCAGGGGCAGGGGCTGTTGCGGTTTATTTTCGCCGTGTCCCGTTGGTAGGGCTTCGGAATTTCAGTGAAAAAATCCAACGGGCCGTCGTCGTAATCGTCCTCGTCAAAGTCTTCGTCAAACTCTTCATCCAGAGATTCTAAGAACCTGGTGAATAGTTCCTCTGCACCTTCCTCGTTTAACAGCCCCATTATCTTTCTTTGCGTCTCAAGAGTATCCGCCTCCTGCATGCGCTTGTCAAACATCCGCTTTGTGCTGCGGTTGCGTAACAGGTCGTTAAAAAAGGACGCGTGCATCTTGTAAAGGTCCGGATGCTCCCCCTTTAGCCGCAGAATTTGATTGCGGCAAACGTTAATCTCCTGTATAATGGAACACTCTATCAGCAGCTGTTCGTATCGGTATTCGCTGTCCATCTCATTAATGGATACCAGCACCAGCAGTTCGAGCAGGTCCTTTATAAATTCGTGATACCTCTTGGGGTCAAGCGCCGCAATGCTTTCCAGCACGCGTATCTTCTCCAGATGGTCGCGCAGTTCCAGCGGTATGAAGGGTATCGCGTTGGCTATTTTCTCAATATATTTTCCGTATGCCCACGCCTTCTTTTGAAACACGCACACCAGCAGCCCGCTCAGCATGGTCGGCGCGGCTTCGTCCACTGCTATGCCGTTCGTGCGTATGATGTCTGTAAATTCTATAAAAATCGGCTCCGCACTGTCGGCGTCGCAACTTAAGATTATGGTCAGCGCCAGAATGTACAGGCCGAAACTTGTCTGGCCGCACTCCTTTAACTTCTCTATGCCCTTTACGCAGATTTTGCGCGCCTCGTCCGTCTTATATTCGGTAACATAATGAATTGCCATAGACTCCCAGGCGTCCGCGCAGGAGCAATCCATCTCCAGCGCTTTATTAAATTCCGCTACAGCTTTGTTTTTCCAGCCGCGCTTGGAATAGGCCTTGCCAAGAGAAATATGGAACCTTGTGTTAACAGGGTAGCGTTCGACAAGTTTTGCCCATACTGTTATGGACTTGCCCACATTGCCTTTCTCCAGATATTCGTCAGCCATATGGATTAATGTCAGGGTTTCCTCGGGCAAATTGTACACAGCGTCGTACTCTTTCCGTTTTTTTTCGTTAGACAGTACGTCATAGGCGCCGCGCAAGGCTTTAAACTCTTCGGGGAAACGCTCCGGCGGGTATCGCTTTACCATTGTGTAGTACGCGCGCTTAATCTCCTGCGCGTCGGCTGTCTGTTCAATGTTCAGTAAAGTATAATAATTATTCAAAACGAAAAAAACCCCCTTCTCATTGAAACTTCCATAAGACAATCCCGCGCGAAAATGTTGCCATGGTCCCTCGCAAGGGCCGAGGCAAAACATTTGGCCGCGGACCCGTACCGCCCGCCTATCGCCAGTAAACATCCCTCTAGGTTTAACACGCGCACGCTCTTGTAACAAGTGCGCAAGGCGCGCAAGACGGCGCGGAATTCACGCCGCCTTACAAGTTCCGCCAGCTCCGGCGGTATCTTGCCAAGCTCGGTTTGGCAAATTTCCATGAGCTTGGCCGCTTTTGCGTCACTCATATCCATAAGAGGCGCGTAGGATAACGCGCAGCTTATGTCGCGCCGCGCGGCAGCCGCCAGTGCCAGCCTGTAATAGTTCATTATATGTCCTCCAACAAATCCAGCAGTTCCTCCCGCAAATCTTCCGCTTGCGCCTCGTCGCCCAGCAGCAACGCTTCCTTTATTTCTGTCACTAGTATCTGTAAATCCGACGAAGCCATGTGCTTGGACGCTATACGCTTTTCCGCCTTGCGTATCGCCGGACGGAACCGCCTGGCTGTGCTTACTTCCTCCCATTTCGAAAGGTCCAGCGGCGGCTTCGCCTGTACTCCCGCCGTGCTTATTTCCACTGTCGCCTGCTTGCCTGTGGATACTACCTTGGCTGTTACCTGCAATATCCCGTTAATGTCGTAGGCAAAGGTTACGTCCACCGATTCCTTCATGGCCTTGGCAGGCGGCAGCCCCCGAAGCAGCATGTCGCCCAGCGGCTCGTTATTGTCCGGGTTGGTGGATTCGCCCTGGTACACCTTTATTTCCACCGCCGTCTGATAATCGTTTGCCGTGCAGTACCTTTCCGTGCGCTCCACCGGTATGGTTGTGTTGCGCTGGATTATGGGGCTGAACACCATCTTGTTGTCCAGCAGCCCGCTGGCGTACAGTACCGAAATCCCCAAGGTATACGGGCAGACATCGGTCAGCACTATATCCTTGCCATCGGAGAACAGGCCGTCCAATATACCCGCCTGTACAGCCGCGCCACGGGCCACGGTCAGGTCCGGGTCCACCAGCGTCTTGGCCTCCATGCCAAGGGTCTCTTCCACCAGGCGCTTTACGCAAGGTATACGTGTAGAGCCTCCCACCAACAGCACGGCGTCCAAGTCCGACGCCGCGAGTTTCGCGTCGGATAAGGCGATTTGTATCGGGTCCCGGGTAGAATCCACTTTTTCTTTAATCCAGGACTCAAACTCCGTCCGCGTCACTGTTTTCTCAAGGGATATGGGCTTGCCCCTCTTGGTTGTGTACAAGAAAGGCAGCGAAATCTCATGAGACTCTTTTTCCGAAAGCGCCACCTTGCATTCTTCCGCTGCCTTCTTGAGACGCATACGCGCCCGTTCGTCAGTAAGCGAGTCGCAGAGCTGCCGCATTAATATTTCGTCAAAGTCCTTGCCGCCCAGATGATTGTTGCCGCTGCTGGCCTTTACGTCTATTACGCCCTCAAACAATTCCATTACCGTTATGTCCAGCGTGCCGCCGCCCAGGTCATATACCAGTATATTCTTGCATTCCGTCAGGTTTTGCAGCCCATAATCCAGCGCGGCGGCCGTAGGCTCGTTAAGTATGCGCTCCACCGTCAGGCCGGCCAGTTCGCCCGCCCGGGCCGTAGCGCGCCGCTGCCTGTCCGTAAAGTACGCGGGTACTGTTATTACCGCCCGCGTTATTTTTTCGTCAAGGAATATCTCCGCGCAGTCTATCAGGTATTCTATCAGCATAGACTGGATTTCCTCGGTAGTATATTCCTTGCCGCGGACTGTAAGTTTTTGGTCCGTGCCTGTCATGCGCTTTACTTCCATAAAGGTACATTCAGGCTGCGTAAACAAATATTCCGCTGCGTGCTCGCCTATCAGCAGCTCGCTTTCTCCTATGTGCACTACTGACGGCGTTACCGGCTTGCCCAGTGTGTTGGGTATTATTACTGGCTTGCCGTCTATTATACACGATATTTCGGACGTAGACGTGCCTAAATCTATACCAACTATTCTTCCGTTTTTGTCACTCACTGTTATCCCTCCATATTCGCCGGGCAAACCCGGCCATCATTGCCTATTATCCGCTTACAACCACAACCGCCTTGCGTAAAAGGGAGTTGCTGTACGTGTAGCCGCTGCTCAGTACCTGTGTTATGTGTTCGCGCGGCAGTGTGGATGCGGTTATTGTCTGTACTGTATGAAGGCTGGGGTTAAAACGTTCGCCCGTCCGCCCTATGCGCGCTATGCCGCAGCCGCCCAGCACAGCGTCCGCGTTGCGCAGCATTATGGCCGCCTGCCGTTCCAAATCCGCGTCCTGGCTTTGCGCGGCAAACGCGTAGAAATCTTCAATCATGTCACTCAAACTAATGGCCGCTGATATAAACAAAATTGGTTCGCTTACCTTTTCGCTCGCTTCACCCTTTTCCTGTAAAATGTCATGTATCTCCTCTACCTGCAGCGAGATGTCCGTCTGCTTCTTCTGCAGCGCCGCGAGCGTTTGCAGCTCGCTTGCAACTAAGGCTGCAAGAGCGTCACCGGGCAGTGGTTCGGTCTCTAGCGCTAAAAGTTTTTCCAGTTCCTTTTCAAAGTCCATAGCGACCCTCCATACATTTTCCGCATTTTGCCTGCGGGTGCTTTAAACCTGAGGTATTATATCACTTTTATTTTCTTTATACAATATTCACGGCAATACTACATTATTTACTTTATTATACTCACACACGAAAACATCTGCGTCGGGCTTCGCCCGACTATCTCTAAAAATCTTTCAGTGTTTTCGTGTGTGAGCAACCAACAACCGGCGTGAAAAGCGCATTTCTTTTC
>JAISYE010000116.1 GCA_031297485.1 Clostridiales bacterium | reverse complement strand
ATTAGAAATTTCACGCTTTAAGGAATTTTCAAACACGCCTTAAGAAAAAATAAATAATTCCTTTTATTGAAAAGGCTGTGCCTGTATTAAAAAGCGCTGTGCTTGACGCGTGAAAGAAGGGGCCTGGGGATGAGTCCCCAGCGGGGTTTGGGGCAGAGCCCCAAGGTTTTAATCTTTTGATCTTTCCCAAGCCTTGAGTTCGCGTCTATGGCACTATGGCCGTTACTAAGCGAGAAGGGTTGACTTTGGATGATAATCACGAAAAGCAATATTTTACGCCTCCGGCAGGAATAAAAATAAGAACCTCAGTTCCCGGCCTTATGGATAAGATACACACAAGCATATCGCCCGATGCCTCCGACATATACTGGTACATTAAATTTAATATCCCCTTGGATGAAAAAACCGTATCGGAAAAAACTATGGATGTTACGGACACAGAAGGGTATATTATGCGCACGGATATTTCATATAACAACAGCTACAACACCATTGTAATTTCTCCGCTGGACAGTTATGAACAGAATATATACTATCTGTTAAACATATCCAAGAAGGTTAAATCCGTCAAGGGTCAGAACCTTAAATCGGAAATACACATTCTGTTTAAGCTGTTGAACAATAAAATATCTGACTATAAAGTGCTGAAAAGTACGGCGAAAATCCCAAAACGGCGGCCGCGTCCCAAAGATTATGAAGCCAGGCTGCGTGCGGGCGCGCGGGAGTACCCCAATACAAAAATCTACTCCTTTGAACAGCAATATGCGAACATGTCCCAGGACCAGCTGCCGCCCTGCGCCCTGCGCGTAAATTTCTGGGCCGGCTTGGCGGGGCTGGCGCTTATGGCTGTGACGTACTTCTTTGTGAAGAATTGGATTGCCATAACAGCTGCGCTTGCCCTTTGCGCCGCCTGCGCGGTATATATAATAACGCAGCTGATGTCGCGCAAAAACCTTTCGGTGCTGCTCTACAACCGAGGCAAGCGCAAATTTTACAGAGAGGAGTACGAAAGCGCCGCCGCGCTCTTTAAGCAGGCGCTGCAAAAGGACCCGGACAATGAAATGGCCGAGTTCGCGCTTAACAAGGTCGCTTTTTATGTTAAAACTTAACCGAGCTATAGGTGGGATTGGTAATGCGTAAGAATTTTTGGGAGACCGGCAAGGTGCGTTTACGGGCAATGGAGGAAGGCGATATCGACTTATTTATAAACAGGCGGCTTAGTCCAGACAGTATAGCCGAATGGTATGTGGACAAGGTAAGGTTTCCGGGTTCCGAAAAGAATGTCCGCGAGAACACAAAGGACTGGTTGGAAGACTGTTCCAAGGACGACAAGCGCATCTTTGTGGTAGACGCTAAGGACCCCTCTGGAGAAACCGGCCCGCGCTGGGCCGGCGTGCTGGACGTGTGGTCCGCCGACCGGCGCAGCGGCGTATTCCGTTACGGCGTCAATTTCGAGGAGGAATATCGCGGCAAGGGCCTTGCGCAGGAGGCCCTTATTCTTGTTCTGGATTATTACTTTAACGAGCTTAATTATCAAAAGGCCAGCCCATTTGTCTACAGCTACAATCCCCATTCCCAGGCTTTCCACAGGAAGTTCGGGTTCCGGAAGGAAGCGGTCATACCACGCGAGGTTTATTCCCGTGGGGAATACTTTGATATTGTTTACTTTGGCATGTTCAAAGAGGAGTTCAACAGGCTATACTCCGACAGGCTGTGGAAGCCAAAAAAAGCGCCCTAAAAAAACATACCGGCCAACTGGCCGGTATGCGTGTTTTTATACTCACAACGGATATGCTATCTTTTCCATTCCACCGAAACTTCATCCGCCTTTAGTTTCCTAAGACGGTTGTACTCAAGTTCCAGGCTGCGTTCCCTGCGTTCGCGCAGATATTCGCCAATACCGTTTTTGTACGCCGGCCGCATGAATTTAAAAAACCGCGCGGCAAGCCGAATGCCCACAAAGGCCAATATAGTGAAACCAACCAGAAAAAACAGGTCGTCGCCATAGCACACAAACATAGTAAAAATCCCGATGCACAAGCCGATAAAATCTATCAGCTGGCCCGTCAAGCTGCGTTTGACATACAAGTTATGCTTCGCGAGGTCAAAAATAGCCTCGTCCCTTACGGCCGGCCGGGGTTCCGTATCCCGCATGTCCGTGTATCCCGCGTTGCTCGCATATGATTCCACTTCGTTATCCTCCCAATGTTTTAAATATATCGTACCCGGACGCACCCACTCGGCGCGCGATTTTTTTACAAGCTGACGCGCGCGCCGCAAATATGTGGCTTTCAGTTCCCGCCCGGCGCGGTCTATAACCTTGATATCCCGCTGTATACGACCGCCTCCCCTGTACCAGCTTTTCGCATGAGTTTTTTGGAAATGGGTGTCTGCCCCTGCGATTATAAGGCGCGTTCTTCTATAATTCGGCCTTTATCCTATCTATTACCTCCGCAGGCATTTTATACTTATCCGCCAGCTGGTCTATGGGAATGTTATTTTTCAGTCCCTTTATAACAGACAGCGTGTCATTAATGCCGTGCTGCCGCCATTCATCTATATAACCCATTTCGTTCAGCACGTTTACCAAGTCGCTTTTGTGTTCAGGCTTGATATCCTTAACCGCGTCGGCGTTTGCGTTCAAAATCGTGCTCATGTACGTATACATATTATCCCCGTCGGAAAATTCCTTTTTTGCCTCTAACAATTCCTCCAAACTGCTTGCCGGTAAATTATTGTTCAGGCTTCTAAGCCAGACATTGTCCGGCCCTTTAAGCTTATCAATCACGATTATCTGTACAGGGAAAACTTCGCCCTCAATTAAATAAATACCCGGGCTAGTTTCCTTTATGCGGTAATTACGCTGCATCGCCAAAAAGTCAAACAATTCCCAGGAATAACGCGTTTTTATAAAGGTCACTGTTATATCGTCAAAGGGAACGCCTTTTGACTCGTGATAAGTACACGCGCGGCTTATCACAGAGTAATAATCGGATACGGATAAATGCTCCTCCGGACTTCTGTACTCAATAACATTATGGTTCCTGAATATTTTCGCTATATCCTTATCAAGGATAGGAGCGGGGTCCTTCTTTATAATCAACATACATACCACTTCCTTTTGTAATTTTCTTGTAGCTTGACATTAACGCCTATAGATGATACTCTCAATAGCCGCATTTAGTATAATATATTTTGCATACGTATTGCAATAGCTATGCTAAAATTTATATAAAGAAGGTGTTTTTATTGCTAACGTTAAAAAGGGTTTGGGGGCTTATGCGCGGGAGCAGGCGGATGTACCTGTTCGCCATATTGTCGGAGCTGTGCGCGGTAATATTCTCGCTGATTATTCCGGTAATCATTAAGGTCACGGTGGATTCCGTGCTGGGCGACGAACCGATGGACCTGCCTGGGGCGCTTGTGAGCTTCCTGCAAAGCGCGGGCGGGGTGGATTTCTTGGCCGCGAACCTGTGGCTTTGCGGCGCGGCGGCCCTTGCGGTCACACTGCTGCAGGGGGTATCTATTTATCTGCGGGGCCGCTTGGCTGCCACTGCCTCGGAGAATATCGCCTGCGACATCAAGGACAAATTGTACGACCATTTGCAAAAGCTCCCTTACGAGTACCACGTCAAGGCCCAAACCGGCGATTTAATCCAGCGGTGTACCTCGGACGTGGATACTGTGCGCCGTTTCTTGGCCGCGCAGGTTATTGAGCTGGCGCGCACCATATTTGTGGTGGCTCTGTCTGTCTCTGTAATGCTTTCGGTTAATGTGCCGCTTTCCTTGCTGTCCTTTATGTGTATTCCGATAATGCTGATTATTTCCTACCGCTTCTTCTTAAGCATAAGCCGCAGCTTCCTTAAGGCCGACGAAAAAGAGGGCGAGCTGTCCACGGTTTTACAGGAAAGCTTGAGCGGCGTGCGGGTTGTGCGCGCCTTTGGCAGGCAGAAATTCGAGACGGAGAAATTTGGGGAAAAGAACACCGAATACCGCGACCTCTGTATGGTACTCATGAAGCTTTTAGCGCGGTTTTGGAGCAGCACGGACATTGTGTGTTACGGGCAGATGGGTCTGGTGCTGGTAGTGGGGACAATTATGGCGGTAAAGGGCCAAATTACGCTGGGCGGCTTAATCTTGTTCAACACCTACGTGGGCATGTTCACCTGGCCCATACGCAACATAGGCAGGATACTAAGCGACATGGGCAAAATGCGCGTGTCCCTTGACCGTATTTACGAAATACTGCACACGCCTCCGGAGCAGGACACGCCGGGCGCGGGCCGCTCCCCGCTGGAAGGCGCCATAGAGTTTGACAACGTGTACTTTGAGTATCAGCGCGGCATGCCTGTGCTTAAAGGCATGTCCTTCACTGTGCGCCCGGGCGAGACTATCGCTGTGCTGGGCGCCACAGGTTCGGGCAAGTCCACGCTCATGCATGTTTTATTGCGCCTTTACGATTATACGGGTTCGATAAAGATAAACGGCGTGGAACTGCGCAATATCGAAAAGAGATGGCTGCGGGAAAAAATAGGGATAGTATTGCAGGACCCATTTTTGTATTCCAGAACCATTAAGCGCAACATCAAGATGGCCAACTTCAAAGCCAGCGACCCGGAGATTTACGAGGCCGCGGTAACGGCGGCAGTCCACGACGTTATCGAAGGGTTTGAAAAAGGCTATGAAACCATAATAGGCGAACGCGGGGTAACGCTTTCCGGCGGTCAGCGGCAGCGTGTGGCCATTGCCCGCACGGTAATAAAGGACAGCGCTATATTGATATTCGACGACTCCCTCAGCGCGGTTGACACGGAGACGGACGCGCGCATACGCGCGGCCCTTAAGGAGCGGCGGGAAAACGTGACGACCTTTATAATATCACAGCGCATAACTACTCTTATGGAGGCGGACAGGATATTCGTGCTGGAGGACGGGCGGCTGGCGGACGTGGGCACCCACGAGGACCTGGTGGCGCGGGACGGCCTTTATTCCCGCATATGGAACATTCAGAACATGCTGGAATTTGACTTTGAGACGGAGGAGGGGACAGGATGAATGAGTTTGAGGATCAAGAATACACTAAAAATTTTGAGTTCAGCGTGTGGAAGAAACTATACCGTTACATACGGGGTTTTAAGCGGCAGCTTTTCACGCTGGTGTTCAATATGGTAATGGTAGCGCTGTTGGACGCGGTGCTGCCGCTAATGACCAAGTACGCGATAGACGAATATATAATAAAGAAGCAAACATCCGGCCTGCCGCTGTATATAGCGGCCTACGCACTGTTTACGGCAATGATGGCGGGCAGTGTGTATATATTTGTATATCTCGCGGGTAAGGTAGAGGTAGGCGTGGTATGCGAAATACGAAAGCATGGGTTTAAGAAACTGCAGGAGCTTTCCTTTTCTTATTACGACACAACAGCCGTCGGGTGGATAATGGCGCGCATGACCTCGGACGCCCAGCGTATAGGGGACACGGTATCCTGGGGAATAATCGACATAGCCTGGAGTGTCGCGATAATAATTTTTGTGGTAGTAAACATGTTCATACTCAACCCAACGCTGGCCCTGCTGCTGTGCGCGGTTATGCCCGCGCTGGCCCTTGTGACCTTTTACTTCCAAAAGAAGATATTCGCCAACCAGCGCACGGTGCGCAGGCTTAACTCGCGCATAACCGGCGCTTACAACGAGGGGATAAACGGGGCGAAAACCACCAAGACCCTGGTCAGCGAGGAGAATAATTTTAATGAATTTAAGGCGCTTACAAGCGGAATGAAGGAGGCCAGCATACGCTCGGCTGTGCTGTCTTCCCTGTTGTTCCCTATTGTGCTGGCGCTCTCCTCCGTGGGCATGGCCCTGGTGCTTACCCACGGCGGGCGGGGCGTAATGCTGGGCACAATCGGGCTGGGCACGTTGTCTGTTTTTGTGGCCTACACCCGTCAAATGTTCGACCCCATACAACAGCTGGCGCGCATATTCGCCGAGCTGCAATCCGCCCAAGCCTCCGCCGAGCGGACCCTTACGCTTATAGAGACCGAGCCGGATATAAAGGACACGCCTGAGGTTGTGGCAAAGTACGGCGACGCCCTTAACCCCCTCAGAGAAAACTGGGAGGAAATAACCGGCGAGGTGGTGTTTGAAAACGTTGGGTTCAAGTATAAATCGGGCGAGCGGGTACTGGAGGATTTCAACCTGAGAGTTAAACCCGGCGAAAAAATCGCGCTGGTGGGGGAAACCGGCGCGGGCAAGAGTACCATAGTAAACCTGGTCTGCCGGTTTTACGAGCCTACGGAGGGCAGAATATTAATAGACGGCGCGGACTACCGCGAGCGGGCGCAGATATGGCTGCAAAGCGGGCTGGGCTATGTGCTGCAGGCGCCCCACCTGTTCAGCGGCACAGTAATGGAAAACATACGCTACGCCAAGCTGGACGCCGCTGACGAGGAAGTATACGAAGCGGCGCGCGCTGTCAACGCCTATGATTTTATCATGAAACTGGAAAAGGGCTTTGAGACCCAGGTAGGGGAAGGCGGCGGAAAACTCTCCTCAGGCGAGAAGCAGCTTGTGTCCTTTGCCCGCGCCATATTGGGCGACCCGAAGATATTCGTGCTGGACGAGGCCACCTCCAGCGTTGACACGGAAACCGAGCAGGTGATACAGCGCTCCGTGGAAAGTGTCCTGCATGGCCGCACCAGTTTTATTGTGGCCCACCGGCTTTCCACTATACGCCACTGCGACCGCATATTGCTTATTCACGATGGTAAAATCCTTGAGGAAGGCAGCCACAGGGCCTTGATTAAAAAACGCGGACGTTATTATGATTTATACACCAACCAGTTTAAAGCCGAGGCGGAACAGGCTGTGCTCAGCAAATCCCCAGCGTAATGGCGTATCCTGAAATATTACGCCAAAGAACCCGACGAACAAGGGCGGGCGGCGCGAACTCACCGGCGCGAGCTTAAGGAATGGGGAAGGTCAAAACCTTAAGACCTTGGGGCTCTGCCCCAAACCCCGCTGGGGATTTCATCCCCAGACCCCTTCTTAAGGGCGGCTAGTGCAGCGTTTTTTGACGCAGTGCTGGTATTTGCGCAGTTGCATCTCCGATATGTTTCAGCAATTTTGAAGGGATAAATGCCTATGCAAAATTTGTTGCTTTTATCAAAAGACAGGCCCATAGCGAAAATTGTAAATAACATCTTAGAGCCGATAAACTCCGAGCGGCTTCCCCTGTTTTTGAGGCGTACAGGTGATGTAAGGGCATGGCTTACGCTGCGGGCGGTGGATAGTCACCGTACTAATTCGCGCCTGCTTAAACGCGCCTTGCGTTTAGAGCATAAAGACGACCTGACAACGGTTTTGGCGGTTAACGCGGCGACAATTACTGACAATTACTGGGTGAAACCTTTTTGCCCGCCCGCCCACCCAGAGCAGGCTCATTTAAAATATGAGGACATCCGTTTTAAAATGAACCTATTTGATAACCTGGCGCTGACCGGGGATGTTAATAGCTTTGACCAGCCGCCGAGCAGGACTCCGGAACTTACGAACACAGGCAGTTTCGAAAAATGCTGGCGCCTGGAAAATGGAGAGTGGTGGATGTTTAAAGCGGGAAAGCCAGAGGAATTGTTTTCAGAACTTCTGGCCTTCAAAATAGGCGGGCTTTTGGGCTTCCCCATGGCGGAATACCAGCCTGCCGGGGCTTTTATCAAGACTGCGGACTTCACCGGAAACGCGAGGGTGGACTTTGAGCCAGCCATTGGCATAATCGGCGATGAATCGGATTATATCAGGATATATAAAGCGCTTTGTGACATCAAGGAGAGTATTGCCGCGCAATACGCGCTGATGTGTTACTTGGACGGCCTGATTTATAACATGGACAGGCACGAAAACAATTTCGGCGTTCTGCGCAATAGTGACACTGGTGAGATTCTGTCGCTGGCCCCGTTCTACGACCATAATATTTCCTTGATTTCCCGAGGATACCCCAGCCACACGCCAAGAGACTTGCTGATTACGGATTTCGCGGAACTTATGCGATATATTGGCAAGCCGCTCCACGTGCGAAAACTCACTGAACCGGAGCTTGCGGCCATTATCGAGTCTATCGTCTTTGAGCCGGCGGCCAGCGAGTTGGTGCCAGCGCCGAGGGAGTTTGCGGCGCGGTTAGTAATAAGCCGGCAGGAGGCGTTAATAGAACAAGCAGGGGGGCTTGTGCACATAGGCGCGAACTTAAGAAAAAAATAAATAGTCCCTTGGTTTTCGGGACGATTGCCATCGTCCCCTACGATACACGCAATATCGTAGGGGACGATGGCAATCCGCCCGCTTTACCTGCATCAAAAAGCGCTGTACTCGCCGCCCTTAAGAAGGGGTCTGCGCCGAGCAAGCCCGACTATCGGGGGCGAAGTCCCCAGCGGGGTTTGTAGCGGAGCCCCAAGGTCTTAATCTTTTGACCTTTACCAAGCCTTAAGTTCGCGCCTATGGGGGCGGCGCCTAACGGTTACAGGTCCGTTGGTTTAACGTTTTGCACAGAGTCGCGGATAACCAGTTTAGCGTCTATAAGCACCTCGCGGGGAGCGTCTTCCCCGGCTATGGCGCGTAAGGCCAGGGACACAAGGGTTTCGCCGTAAGCCGGGTAGTCGTAGTCCACAGAGGTGAGTTTCGGCGAGACCACTTCGCTTAGGAAAGTATTGTCAAAGCTGATAAGGGAACAGTCAAGCGGTACGCGCACAGCCTGTTCCGAAGCCGCTTTTAACGCGCCCACCGCCGAATAGTCGTTGACCGCCACCGCGGCTGTGGGCCTGCGTTTCAGCGCCAGCAGCCGCGTCATGCAGTCGTAGCCGCCGTTTACCGTGTAATCCCCTTCTTGAATGTACTCCTCACGCGGGAGCATTCCGTGGCGCTCGCATAAATAAATGTAATTCTGGAATTTGTCATAGGTGGAGCGCACGCGCCGGGCCCCGCCAAATATAGCGATATCTTCATGCCCCAGGGATATAAGGTATTCGATGGTCATACGCATGGCTTCCGCGTGGTTGATGTAAACGCTGCGGCAATTGGCGCCGGGCAGCCTGCCGGATATAATCATGGGTATCAAGTTGTTCACGCGGTTGACATGGGCTACATAATCCGGGTCCGGCACCAGGTCGTCCGCGCGGCAGCCTATCTGGATTATGGCGTCCGCCCGCTGGGCCAGCAGTTTTTCCAGATGGGTGTCCTCCAATTCGTTTTTGTTAAGGGCATTGCAGAGCATCACGGTATAGCCCCTGTTGTACGCGGCTTTTTCACATTCGACCACAAGGGCGGCATAGTAGGGGTTACGGATATCCGCCACCAGTATGCCCAATATCCGCGCGTTAGACTCGCTGAGTCCGCGGGCCAGGGCGTTCGGCTGAAACTGGTACTTGTCCAGAAGCCGCGTAACCGCCGCCCGCTTAACGTCGCTTACCCGCGCGCTGCCAGTCAGCACCCGAGATACCGTGGAGGGCGACACCTTCGCCTCGCGGGCTATGTCATATATGGTTTTCGCTTTCTTTAGCATAGTTCGCTCCCTTTTATAGTTTCATCAAGTATATATGGATATGTACAAGAAGTAAATGGTGGTTATATCAAAAGCTTTGACATCCCCACGTAAATCGTATATATTATATTTAGAATAAAAAATTTACCGCGAGGTGATTGCATGAACCAAAAGTTAAAGGAAAAAATATTAGAGTCTTTTTCCTCTGTTCTGCCCATCGCGATAATAGTATTTATTATCAGCATCTTGCTTGTGCCAATGTCTATAGGCGCGGCGGTGCTGTTTGCGGCAGGGGCTGCGTTGTTGATAATAGGCTCCGGGTTTTTTTCGCTTGGCGCGGAATTGTCCATGCTTCCTATGGGCGAAGGTGTAGGGGCGGAATTTACGCGCTCGAAAACATTATGGATTGTAATCGCGGTGTGTTTCTTCCTTGGCTTCATTATAACGGCGTCCGAGCCGGACCTGAAGGTTCTGGCCGGGCAGGTGCCGGACGTGCCGGACAATGTGCTGATATTTACCGTGGCCGTGGGCGTGGGTATCTTCCTTGTGGTAGCCATACTGCGGATACTGTTCAATATCAAGCTGGCGCATATGCTGATGGGGTTCTACCTGCTGGTGTTCATCCTTTCGTTTATATCGCCGGAAAGTTTTACCGCCGTGGCGTTCGATTCCGGAGGAGTCACCACCGGGCCGATGACAGTACCCTTTATCCTGTCGATTGGAATCGGCCTTGCGGGAATCCGCAGCGACAAATCCTCCACAGACGATAGTTTCGGCTTGGTGGCGCTGTGCAGTATCGGGCCAATACTCTCAGTACTGTTACTGGGGATTTTATACAATCCGCAGCAGGCTGCCCACACCCCGATAGAAATCCCCTTGGTCGTCACTACCAGGGATGTGGTGGAAGAATTTGCAAGGCATCTGCCTTCTACAGGCAAGGAGGTTATGACATCCCTTGCGCCCATAATACTGTTCTTCATAATTTTTCAGATTGTGTACAGGCGCTTTAAAAAAAGACAGCTTGTGAGAATGGCTGTGGGCATGTTATATGTTTTCATCGGTCTGTCATTGTTCCTTACAGGAGTTAACGTGGGCTTTATTCCCGTCGGGCACCTTATAGGCACCGAAATAGGCGACTCCCCCTTTAAATGGCTGCTTATCCCCATCGGCATTATAATCGGATATTTTATTGTTGAGGCCGAACCAGCGGTACATATTCTTAACAAACAGGTTGAGGAAGTGTCCTGCGGCGCAATACCACAGAAAGCCATGCGTCTCTGCCTTTCAATAGGCGTGTCCGCTTCGGTGGGGTTGTCCATGTTAAGGATATTATGCGGTATATCAATCTACTGGTACTTGATACCAGGGTATATTATCGCCTTGGCCCTTACGTTCTTTGTCCCGAAAATCTTTACGGGCATAGCCTTCGACGCCGGCGGGGTAGCCAGCGGGCCAATGACTTCCACCTTCCTGCTCCCATTTGCCATGGGCGCGTCCACGGCTTCGGGCGGCGACGTACTGACCGAGGCTTTCGGCATAGTGGCCATGGTCGCCTTGACGCCGCTTATTGCCATACAAGTGATGGGGGTCGTGTACGGCAGACGTATCCGCCACGCCGAGGAGGAACTGCGCCGCAAAGCGGAAGCAGAGGCAGCGGCACAGGACGGGGAGGACGAGGAAATACTGGACGACGAGCCCTACGGCGAAACCGGCCCAGTTCTTTCGCAAGATGAACTAAAGGATTTACCAATATCAGCAGGTTAATCCCTTGTAGGGGCGAACTGTGTCCGTCCGTTTAACCTGTTGACCTTGATAATTTTCCTGTCGAACTATCGAATAAAGAAATCGAACGGGCGAACGCAGTTCGCCCTAAAGCGCCGGGCGCCGAGCAACCCCGGCAAATTGGGAGGACTAGTGGAATGTTAGAAGAGTCTCATAAGACCAGCCGGAAGATTCGTATGCAACTGCTGGCGATAATCTTTGACCGCGGCAGCATAAAGAATGTTTCGGAAATTTTACGCGGGAATCATGTGCATTTTCATTTTGTTTGCATGGCGGAAGGCACGGCGAGTTCGGAGATTTTAAACGTGCTTGGTCTTAGCTCAGTTGACAAGGCAGTGGCTATATGTGTAGAATCGGAAAGCGTAATCTGCAAACTGATGCCTGTTCTGACGGAAAAAGCGGGGCTTAAAAAGGCAGGGCACGGAATAGCCTTTACTATTCCGTTGTCTGGAATAAGCAATTCGGTTGTGCAAATTTTAGACACGCGTCTGGACGAGTCCGACGCGGAAAAAGAAAACAAGGAGGAACCCATGAGTACAGCCGCAAATTATGATCTGATTTTGTCCGTAGTAAACAAGGGCTACTGTGACGAAGTAGTAAGCGCAGCTAAAATTTCCGGGGCCACGGGCGGCACTGTCCTGCTGGCGCGTAAAATAGGGTTAAACGAGGATACAAAATTCTTGGGCATATCAATACAGGACGAGAAGGAAATTGTGGCGATTTTATGCGCGCGTACTGTCAAACAGGAGATTATGAAGAGCATAAGCCACGCCTGCGGATTAAGAAGCCCGGCGGGCGGCTGGGTGTTCTCTCTGCCGGTGGATAAAGTCGCAGGGCTGAATATTTAGCCGCCACGAATTTAGAGGTGTGTATACATGCCTGTCCCGATTTTGTTTATCACCATAGTTGCTTTTACCATATGGCTTAACATCATGTTGCTGCGCGGGAAAAAAAACGATACCATGGCGACGGACCTGGATAATCTGCTAAACGAGGAACAAAAGGCCAACCTGACCCGCAGGAAGCCCGTACCCCAGGAAGTGTTTTTCACCCCCTGCCTGGAGGGGCTTCCATTCCGCGATTACGGGATTTACCCGCCCGCCCGCCCGGATCCGCCCGCCAAGCGCGCGCAAAAGGCGGTCAGGGACTGTGCCGCCAAGGAAATGATACGTTTTGAAACCGAGCGTTCCAACATAGATTTAAAAAAAGAGTTCGGCGCGGCAAATTTAGAGCTAATCATCAGGGGCGAATCCAATTACGAGGCGTTTATCCGCGCACTGACGGACTGGAGCGAGGCCCTTCTGACGGAAGGCGCGGCAGAGGACGCGCAAAAGGTGCTGGAGTCCGCGCTGCGTAACGGTTCGGACTTAAGCAGAAACTACTATGCACTGACGGAAATTTATACCCAAAACAAAGACGCGGGAAACCTGAGGCTGTTGCTGGCTCGGTTGGAATCCGGCGGCCCTGGCGCGAACCGTGAAAAACTGATTGAAAAGATTAATGCGGCCTTGGAGCGGAAGGATAGGTAAAAATGAATGTAGGGCTGTTTAGTGATACGTATTATCCGCAAATAAACGGCGTGGTGACGTCCATGCGAATGCTGGAGCGCGAGCTAGGCAAACTGGGGCACAAGGTATTTGTGTTTACAACAACTGATCCGAATATTACTTCTCCGCATCCGCGCATCTTCCGGCTGCCAAGCATGCCGTTCTATTTTCTGCCCACGCACAGGGTAGCGTTTTTATACCCGCCGAAGTTGATTTTCCGGCTTAAGAAACTCAAACTGGATATTGTGCACACTCAGACCGAATTCCCTGTGGGGATATTCGGGAAATTCGTGTCGGAATTGTGCAAAATACCGCTGGTGCATACGTATCATACTATGTATGAAGACTATGTACATTATATAGCGAACGGTCATTTAATAACCAAGGGCGTGGCAAAGCAGTTCAGCCGGCTGTTCTGCAACCGTGCCCGCGTGGTGGTTGTGCCTGCCGAAAAAGCGAAGGAATCCCTGCTGGAGTACGGGGTAACGCGTCCGATTCATGTTATACCTACAGGTATTGATCTGGAACCGTTCAGCCGTGGAAAATATTCCGACGAGGAGCTCGCGGAGACGCGGCGCGAACTGGGCCTGCTGCCGTCCTGGCCGGTGATAGTCTTTGTCGGGCGGGTAGCGAAGGAGAAAAGCCTGGACGTAATTATCAAGCAAATGCCCGGACTTATCAAAAGACTGCCTGATGTAAAATTGGTGATTGTGGGCGGCGGGCCTTGTGTGGATGAACTGACAGCCCTGGCGCGGGAGAGCGGTGTCGAGGCTTCCGTTATTTTCGCCGGCCCCAGACCATGGGAATGTATAGGGAAGTATTACCAAATAGGAGATGTGTTTTCAACCGCCTCTACTTCCGAGACCCAGGGCCTTACTTACGTGGAGGCAATGGCTGCCAAGACGCCCCTTGTGGTCAGAAAAGACGGCAGTACCGAAGGCATGATAATCCACGGCCAAACGGGCTACTATTTTGAAAAAGACGGCGAGGCAGCGGATAGGCTCTACTACGCGCTTACGCACCGTGAGGAAGCCCGGCGGGTGGCGGAAAACGCTTACGAAACCATACAAAGCATGTCTGCCGCGGAGTTCGCCAGGAGAATAGAGGCATTGTATACATCTGTAATTGAAAATTATACGGTTAACAGGCGCGCGGGCAAGAATCTATTTAAGAATATAGTAAAGGTACGCCTTAAGCCCTTCCGTTTCCCTTCTAGCGCCGGACGCCGTAAATAACGGACAGCTCGCCCCTACCAATAAATTCTCAAGTAGGGGCGAACTGTGTTCGCCCACCCGTGCAACGCATCGCTTGCGGTATAAACCGCCCGCCAAATACGGGCGAACCCTAACGCCGAATTCTTCATTGATTCGCTCGCATTTATTAGCAAATGCAAATCTATTCGTTTGCGGCCGCCTTGTAGCTTCTATGCAATGCTAACTAGCGGCGCAGGCGCCGAACCCGCTGCCGGACATCATAATCATAAGCAGCAGCACCAACATCATGTTATCGCCGCCGACACCCGCGCCGCCTTGCATCATCATCATTAGGAACAAGAGCATAATAAGGTTTCCGCCGCCCATAGTCATAGCGTTCATAAACATGTTCCCCCTTGCTTAATTTTGGCTGTTTCACACCATATACTATGAGGGTTTCGTGCGAACCGTGCATGTACGTTTGCTTGTTTTAACGGGTCTTTCAAAATTGATTTACAGCATTTCGTCAAACACATCCGCCGTGGAATAGCAAATATATTTCGTCAAGCCCCCCCCTGCGGCAGATACCCATACTCCAGCGCCGGCTATTTCCCGTCCAGGCCAAGTTCATTAAGCCAAGCGTCAATCCTCTCTTGCGTGTCCTCAATAGATGAATCTTTGACATCAATTCCTTCAAAAATTGTTGATTCGGGCAGGATTTGTTCCAGCCTCTCAAAGGCGTCGGTATATCCTTTGCCGCCATGGGTGCAGACAGGAAGAACAGTCTTCCCCGCAAAGTCGTACGCCTCAATGAAACTATAGAGGGCCATGGGCAGATCGTACAGCCAGACAGGATAGCAGAGAACGATTATGCCGTATGCTTCCATGTTCTCCACAACAGTGGAGAGTTCCGGCCTAAAACTCCTGTTTTTTTCCTCCTGGGCCTGATTAAGTATGGCACTGTAGCTTGCCGGATAGGCTGAGGAGGTCTTTATCTCGAAAATATCCCCGCCAACCTGTTGGTGAATCAGTTCGGCAATCTTTTGCGTATTCCCAGTATGAGAGAAGTAGGCGACAAGAATACCAGCTGCTTCCGAATCTGTTTCCGCAGAGCCGGCAGTGAAGGGCGGCGCTCCTGACACCGTCAATATTTCCGGCAGTCTGTTCTGCGTTATTGTGGAGATGCCGGCGTTGGAACAAGCGGCCAGCAGCAGCAATACCATGAACACCAGCAGAGCGCCCGGCGAACAAGGGCATGCCCGCAGGTATCTGCCGTGAAGATTCCACAAGGTTTTTTTCATTAATTTACTTCCTTTCTTAACTATCATAGTAATTTGCCGATTAAGTTCGAGTATTATAATAAATACTAATAAATTAACGTCCATATATTTAAAAAACGTTAAAATAATACATATATAATACAGGTTTTTTTAGATAACACAAGAGTTTTTTTTGAAAAAGTAAACACCATTGCCCCGAAGAATCTTTAGAATTTCGAAAATTTCGTTTCGCGAAAACGGCGCTTCGCGCCGCCCTTGTTTGTCGGATTCTTTATTGACAAGGGGTACTAGGCGTGATAAATTCGATGTACAGATGGATGCAAAAAAATACAAAAAATGCGGAGGTAATGATTATGAAAGAACTTCGGATTGGAATAATAGGCACAGGCATAATAGCGCGCTCACACTTAAACGAGTATAAGCAGTTAGAGGGCGTGCGTGTGGTAGGGGCCTGTGACATCCGGAAAGACGTGCTGGAGAAATTCTGCGGCGAGTTTGATATAGCATACAGCTATGCGGATTACCGTGAATTGCTTCGGCGGGACGATTTAGACGCGGTTGACGTGTGCCTGCACAACAACCTGCATTCGCCCATATCAGTGGATGTGATGAAAAGCGGTAAGGACTGTTATTGCGAAAAGCCGATGGCAGGTTCGTACAAGGATGCCAAGGCAATGTATGACGCCGCGGGAACCCTAGGCCGGAAGCTTCATATCCAGCTGGGATTCCTTTATGGCGGAGCGGCTTGTGCGGCGAAGAAGCTGATTGCGGCAGGGCGTCTCGGTAAAATTTACCACGCCAGAAGCGCGGGCTTCCGCAGGAGGGGGCGGCCCTTTGTGGATGGATACGCCGAAAAGGAGTTTAACTCGCGTTACTGGGCAGGCGGCGGCGCCATGTACGATATGGGGGTATACCGTATATCGCAAATTCTTTACTTAATGGGGCTGCCTAAATTGGCGCGGGTATCCGGCCAGATATATCAGGAACTGGATATGGACCCAGGCCGCCGTGCGGAGAGCGGCTTTGACGTAGAGGAACTGGGCGTGGGCTTTGCTAAATTTGACGGCGGCATTACAATGGACATAATCGAGTCCTGGGCAATACATGCCGACGGGCTTGGCGACAGTATTATAGTAGGAAACAAGGGCGGCTTGAGACTAAATCCCGTGGGCTATTTCACTTACATGGACGATATGACAATGAGCGCGGGTTTTGAGATAGAGGGCGACCAATATCGCTATCATCAGTTGGACCCAGACTTCGGCGTGATGGATTCATCCCTGCGTCACTGGGTTGCCAGGTTGCGAGGGTTTGAGAATGATGTGGACACCGCGAAAATCGCGTTGGACACTATGCTCCTTAGCGAGGGAATATACTTGTCCGGCAAGCTGGGCCGAGAGGTAAGCGCCGAGGAAATTGCAGCCATGTCCGAGTCCTTGGCCATAAGCCGTCAGGACACGCCGTTCGGGGAGTTGTGTTATACACCCTATCCGTTTTTATAGAAAGGAAAATTTAGATGCTCAAAAAATTATCTGTGGCGTCTTTTTCGTTTCATGGCCTTTTGGCGGAAAAGAAAATGGATGTATTTCATTACCTGGAAACCTGCCGCTTTCGTTACAATTTAGATACAGCGGACATTTGGAATGGTTTTTTAATAAGCTACGAGGATGATTATCTGCGCAAAATCCGCGAGGCGCTGGACGAGCGGGAATTAACGCTGGTAAACCTTTGCTGCGATTACGCGCACCCCTGGCACGAAGACCCCGAAACACTCAAGAAGCAGCATGCTGTAGCGGATAACTGCCTTAAAGCGGCGGAAATACTGGGAGCGAAAACCGTAAGGTTTGACCTAGGAGTATGGAGTCTTGAAATTACAGACGAGCAGGTTTCGTATATTTCGGCTAAATTCCGTGAGTACGCGCGCCGCGCAGGGGAAGGCGGGTACAAGGTATGTGTGGAAAACCATTGGGGAGCGTCGCGTCGCGTTGATGTTCAGCGCCTTATGCTGGAGGCTGTAAATGACCCCAACTACGGACTATTGCTGCATTTAGGCAACTGGGAGGAGGACAGCGAAATTAAGCGGGACGCTAACGACCAGGCCATGGCAAGGCACGCTGTACACATGCATTGCGCCCAGCCCTATTGTGAGCGTGCCCACGAGGTTATACCCGCAATTTACGCGGCGGGCTATACCGGAGTATGGGGGACCGAACATCACAGCGCTAAGCATGAGTATGACGAGGTGGCCTACCAACTGGCAGCCATGCGCCGTGAACTGTGCAAGCTGGAGGATTAAGCTGGGAGGGGATATTAATGGCCGAAAAATTTCCCAAGCTGAAATCCCAGTTGAACAGTGAAATAAAAAAGGTAATTAAGGATTCGTTCGGCGTAGATTTAGACAGTGAGGTTTTAAGCCCGATAGTGGATTTCGTTTTCAAACGCGTATTCACCGCGGACGACTGGCGCTCGAAAAAGGCGTTCACGCACTTGCTTAACAGCGCGCTTAACCTTCAAGGAGATAATCAGATTACCGAGCTGGTCATTGTGAACGCGTCCATACCAGTGGACAGGGGCAAGTTAAAGAAACCGATTTTTGACATCCGCGTAAAGTTTAAAAACGGCGAGCAGGCAATAATTGAAATGCAGCTAAGCGGCGGATACAGTTTCCGAAAGCGTTCACAGTTTATAATATCCCGCGCGTATTCCTCCCAGGAACTATCCGGCGCGGAGTACAGCGCGTTGAAAAAGTGCTGTTTGATTTGCTTTCTGAATTTTTCATTGTTTAAGAAGCCCAGCCGCGGCCTGGTAAAAGACTACCGATTCCGCGACAGGCAGGGAAGGGACCTTACGGACGACGAAACCATTATATTTATCAGCCTGCCGGAGGCGGAAAAACTGCTGGAGAAACCGGTGGAGTCACTGACCGGCATTGAGATGTGGGCAATATTTTTGAAGTATATTACAGATAAGGGCAAGAGCAATATAATGGGAAAGATTTTAGAAAGAGAGGAGAGTATAAAAGTGGCTGCGAATATATTGTATGAAATAAGCCAGGACGAGGAAGCGCGCATCCAGTACGAAAACGAAATGTTAGCCGAACTGGACGCGCGCAGTTGGATTAGCGACGCAAGAAGGGAAGGCCGCGAAGAAGGCTGGGAGGAAGGCCACGAAAAAGGCTGGGAGGAAGGCAGCGAAAAAGGCCGTGAAGAAGGCCGCGATGAAGGCCACACGGAAGACGCCCGCAAAATGCTGGCCAAGGGCTACGATTGGGACGACATCATAGAAATCACAGGTTTAAGCTATAAGCGGCTGCGGAAGTTGGCCCTAAACGGCGGGGCCAAAGGCGAGCGTCCTTGACTGTTTCCTTGTGAAAGGAAGGGGGATATTAATGGCCCAAAAATTTCCTGAGCCGAAATCCCAGTTGAACAGCGAAATAAAATATGAAATAAGCCAGGACGAGGAAGCGCGTATCCAGTACGAAAACGAAATGTTAGCCGAACTGGACGCGCGCAGCTGGATTAGCGACGCAAGAAGGGAAGGCCGCGAAGAAGGCTGGAAGGAAGGCTGGAAGAAAGGCCGTAAAGAAGCCAACACGGCAGTCGCCCGCAAAATGCTGGCCAAGGGCTACGATTGGGACGACATCATAGAAATCACAAGCATAAGCTACAAGCGGCTGCGGAAGTTGGCCTTAAACGACGGGACCAAAGGCGAGCGTCCTTGACGGTTTTTTTGTGAAAGGAAGGGGGATATTAATGGCCAAAAAATTTCCCGAGCCGAAATCCCAGTTGAACAGTGAAATAAAATATGAAATAAGCCAGGACGAGGAAGCGCGTATCCAGTACGAAAACGAAATGTTAGCCGAACTGGACGCGCGCAGCTGGATTAGCGATGCGAGAAGGGAAGGCTGGAAGAAAGGCTGGAAGGAAGGCTGGAAGGAAGGCTGGAAGAAAGGCTGGGAGGAAGGCCGCGAAGAACGCAGCGAGGAAGTCGCCCGCAAAATGCTGGCCAAGGGCTACGATTGGGACGACATCATAGAAATCACAGGCATAAGCTATAAGCGGCTGCGGAAGTTGGCCCTAAACGACGGGACCAAAGGCGAGCGTCCTTGACTGTTTCCTTGTGATTCACAAATTGAAATTAACCAGTACTGCAGCCTATATAACGCTTAATAAAGCCGCGCAAAAGCCCGGGAAACAAAAGCCGGGCTTTTTTGCTGTGCGGAGTTCATTCGTGTTTCAATCCACATCCTGATAGATTAAATACTAAGGTGTATTTGAAAATTCCTTAAAACCGCGGAATTTCGAATGAAACCGCTGCAATTTTGCGTTGCGTCGAGCAGGCCCGACTATCGGAATCCAGTTTCAAACACGTCCTAAGGTTCATCGCTCTAATAGCAGGATGGCGGCAAGACAGTAAGTATCGAATGCCCTCACTCTCATCCAAATTTTAGAACCTCTTTTTTGCAAAATCCCTGTTGACAATACCTGAATAAGTGATATAATACGCTTATACAGAACGATGTTCTCTCACACAGAACGAGGTGACATACATGGAACCACAAACCGCAAACGGCAAGAATCGCCTGTTAACCAAGGCGCTGGATGTTTTGGCGTGCTTTACGCCTGAAAAGCCCTGGCTGGGGGTAATAGAGATCAGCAAACAGCTCCAGCTGAACAAAGGTAATGTTTACGACATATTAAAAACGCTGGAGGCATACGGCTATGTGCAGCAGGACCAGTCAACGTCAAAGTACGCGCTTGGGTATGAAATACTGACACGCAGCCATGTTATCACGAGCACAATGACGCACTATGATCGTATCATACCGCACTTGCGGCTTTTGGCGGAAACTGGGGAAGTCGCCTACTACGGCATTGTTTACGACTGCAAGGTGCTTTACCTGGAACAGGCTACCCTGGACCGCCAGCCCGTGCTGGCGACGCGTCCGATGGCGGGCCGCACCGCGCCGTTGTATTGCACGTCTATAGGAAAGGCGATGCTGGCCTTTATGCCCAAGGAATTTATAGAAAGAGTCATGGCCCTTCCCCGCGAGGCATTTACGGAAAATACACTGGTATCGGAGGAAGCTCTGCTCGCGGATTTGAACGCTATCCGCGCGCGAGGCTACGCAATTGACAATATGGAACACGAGTACGGCATCAAATGCGTGGGCGCGCCTATTTTTGACGCGCAGTCGCAGGTTGTGGGCGCGTTCAGCCTGGTGGGGCCGGCGTTGCGCTACACCGAGGAGACTATCGAAAAATACGCGCGGCTGCTTACCGAGCGGAGTTTTGAACTGCGCGCGCAGCTGTGACGTTCCGCAAAGGGGGAATAGGAATGCTGAGGCGAAGGCTCGCGCGGCAGTGGCCGCTTTACGCCATGCTGCTGCTTCCGATTATATATTACGTTATCTTTTGTTACTGGCCCATGTACGGCCTGAATATCGCCTTTAAAAAGAATATTATCAAAAACGAATGGGTGGGGTTGTACAATTTTATTAAATTTCTATCAGACCCGTATTTTTATAAGCTGCTGCGGAACACGCTGCTTTTAAACGTGTACAGCCTGGCTTTTTCCTTTCCCGCGCCCATTGCCTTGGCCTTGATGTTTAACGAATTGAAAAACCTGCGCTTTAAACGGGTGATTCAGTCCATCACCTACCTTCCGCACTTTATTTCTACGGTTGTAGTCTGCGGCATGGTGGTTAATTTCTTGTCCAACGACGGCTTTGTGAACCAGGTACTGGCATCCTTGGGCTTTGAAAGGATACAGTTTTTAATGCAGCCCGGATTCTTCAGGCCGATCTATATCATTTCCGGTATATGGCAGAATGTTGGCTGGAGTTCCATTATATACCTTGCGGCAATAAGCGGCGTTGACGAGGAGCTTTACGAGGCCGCGACAATCGACGGCGCGGGCCGCTTGCGGAAAGTGCTCTCTATTACTCTGCCATGCATTGCGCCCACTGTTTCCATTATGCTGATAATGGCCATTGGCGGCATTATGAGCGTCGGGGCGGAAAAAGTGCTGCTGCTTTACAACGGCGCTACATATGAAACCGCCGACGTTATTTCAACCTTCGTTTACCGGCGCGGAATGCAGGGTGCGGATTACAGCTACGCTTCGGCGGTGGGCATGTTCCAGTCTGTTGTGGGGCTTTTGTTCCTGTACGCCGCGAACCGTTTCAGCGCGAAAATAAGCGGCAGCAGTCTTTGGTGAAAGGGGAGAAACCACAATGAGAATTCGGCCCAACCGCAGGTCCGGCCCCAAAAATTTTCCATCACAGGCATTTGATGTTTTTAATGTGGCGTTTATGGTTTTTTTGGCCTTTGTCACATTTTACCCTTTCTATTTTATCGCTGTCACATCCCTGTCGGACGGCAAGGCGGTAATGGCGGGGCAGGTGAGTTTGTTCCCAGTTAAGTTTACCCTGGCGTCCTACGGCCTAGTTCTGCGTGACCCGAATATCCTGCGCAGCTATTTGAATACGTTGCTGTACACTACGTTGGGCACAATTATTAACCTGGGGATGACTCTTTTATGCGCCTACCCCTTGTCTAGGCCGGGGTTAGAGGGTAAAAAATGGATTATGGGCTTTATTGTTTTCACAATGTTCTTTTCCGGAGGCATGATTCCTACGTTCCTGGTTGTAAATTCCCTGAAAATGGTTAATACCATATGGGCTATGGTGATACCGGGCGCGCTTTCCACATACAACATGATAGTCACGCGTTCATTTTTCCAGAGCCTCCCGGAGGCCCTGCACGAGTCGGCTGAAATAGACGGCGCGGGCGAGATGAAAATTCTTACGCGAATTTTCCTGCCCCTGTCAATGCCCATTATTGCCACAATGACGCTGTTTTACGCCGTGGGGCATTGGAATTCGTACATGAACGCCTTGTTGTACCTTAACGATAAAAAATATTATCCCATACAGTCCATACTTCGCAACATGGTAGTACAGGGTCAGATGGGGAGCGCCACAATGGATGCCGGCGGCGGCAGCGACTTCCTCGCCATAGACACCACCATTAAGTACGCGGTGATCATGGTGGCGACACTCCCGATTATGCTCGTCTATCCCTTTGTACAGCGTTATTTTGTCAAAGGCGTGATGATTGGCTCCATAAAAGGCTGATTATATTCGCGGACGGATGGATTTTCCAAGATAGTCGGGCTGTGCCCAAGGAACGAGGCAAATCTCAACGTTCGCGTGTATATACAAAAAAATTCAGGAGGTAAGGTTATGAAGCGTAAGATTATTGCAGTATTGGCAGCGGCCATGCTGGTTGCGGGCGCCGGCTGCGGAAGCGTTACTGAGACTGCGGCCCCCCCCCCGGAGGAAAGCGGTCAGGCGGAGGAAAACGCCGGGACGCGTATCACAAATGACGACATTACGTTAAAACTTGTCCGCGCGGATAATCCGTCGCAGCCGATGCAGGAGAACTTGCTGGTGACGGACGAAATTTATAAGCGCACAGGCGTCAAGCTGGAGATTGAGGCCATTCCGGGCAGCGACTTCTCGGAAAAGCAGCAGACGATGATCGCCACAAACAATATGCCGGACATATTGTACGATACGTACAATATTCCCGACTTTGCGGCCAGCGGCGTCTTTGCCGTTGTCAGCGACTATTTGGACATTATGCCCAACTTTAGCGCGCTGCTTGCGGAAACGCCAGATTTTAAGAAGCTTTACATTGAAGGGAATTTGTACTATATCCCTGTTATGGGCCGCTACATTTACAGGTTTGGGCGCTCGCCAATGATACGGGCGGACTTGCTTGCGGAGACCGGACTGTCCGAGCCGGAAACATTCGACGATTTGTACGCTCTGCTGAAGGCTATTAAGGACAAGTATCCCGACACGTACCCGCTGGCGAATAGGAACGGCACGGCCAACTTGTTTACATGCCTGGCGTATTCCTTTGGCAGCGGCAACAGCATGTACTTTGAGCCGGACCAAGGGAAATATCTGTTCGGACAAGCCCATGAGGAATTTGAACCGGTATTGGAATTTTTGGCGAACCTGTATGCCGAAGGTCTGCTGGACCCGGATTATGCCGTCGCCTCCAGCAGCCAATGGCAGGAGAAACTGGCCAGCGGGCGTTCCAGCTTTTTCTTTGACAATCCGTCCTTTGCGGCGAATTTTAACAAGGCGTTGGCGGAAACCGACCCTGCCATGAAATTCGCTCCAATTCCCATTCCCGCAAGCGCAAACGGACCGGCGCGCGGTCTTTTCTATGAAAAGCACGACAGGGGCGCCACGACCATTGGGGCCAGTTCCCAAAATGTTGACATCGCTATGCGGTTAATGGATTTCCTGTATTCGGAGGAAGGCTGCGACCTGACCAATTTTGGGCTCGAAGGCCGGCAATACACGGTTTCGGACGACGTTTACACGCTGGACCCTGGTATTGTGGCTGAATTCCAGACGCAAACCGACCCGCTGCGGGCTTTTTACGGTTCTATTGGCGCGGGCAAGCTCGGGCTTGCGCGCTATATTGACGAGCGTGCCCAAGACGCGTTCTTTGACGCGGAAACCAAGGCATGGTACGAAACCTGGAGCACTTGGACGTTCATGGGGGAAATGGTAATTGACCCGCCCCTTACTGAGGCGGAAAACGAACAGGCCAAGGACATCCGTACCGCTGTAAACACGATTTTGGAATCCGAATACGACAAGTTTATTACGGGCAGCCGCCCGATCAGCGAATTCGCCCAGGTAAGGCAGCAGATAATAGACGCCGGCGCTTTGACGCTGGAAGAAATTTATAACGCCGCGCTGGCCAGGGTACAATGAATATACTCGCGAACAATGCATGAGAAGGTCAAAAGAATAAAATCTTTAAGACCTTGGGGCAGAGCCCCCTAAGGTCTTAATCTTTTGACCTTTCCTATTTCTAAAGTTCGCGCTTGTGGGACTTCGCCCCCAGACCCCTTCTTAAGTGCGGCGAGTGCAGCGCTTTTCTGAGTGGGTGAACCTAAGGGTAATTGTCCGTTGGTCCGCCCGTGCCTACACGCGCCGCAAACTGCATAAGAACGTTGCACTTGACGCGCGCAAGAAAGGGTCAAGGGGCGAAGTCCCTTGCGGGGATTTGGGGGCAGAGCCCCCAAGGTCTTAATCTTTTGACCTTTCCCATTTCTAAAGTTCGCGCTTATGGTGATTCGCCCCCAGACCCCTTCTTAAGTGCGGCGAGTGCAGCGCTTTTCTGTAGGGGGCGAACCTAAGGGTGAATTGTCCGTTGGTCCGCCCGTGCCTACACGCGCCGCATACTGCATAAGAACGTTGTACTTGACGCGCGCAAGAAAGGGTCAAGGGGCGAAGTCCCTTGCGGGGGTTTGGGGGCAGAGCCCCCAAGGTCTTAATCTTTTGACCTTTCCCATTTCTAAAGTTCGCGCTTGTGGGACTTCGCCCCCAGACCCCTTCTTAAGTGCGGCGAGTGCAGCGCTTTTTTGTAGGGGTGAACCTAAGGGTGAATTGTCCGTTGGTCCGCCCGTGCCTACACGCGCCGCAAACTGCATAAGAACGCTGCATTTGACGCGCGCAAGAAAGGGTCAAGGGGCGAAGTCCCTTGCGGGGGTTTGGGGGCAGAGCCCCCAAGGTC